>PBPE01000107.1 GCA_002724585.1 Dehalococcoidia bacterium
CACGGAGCTATCGAATCTAATAAAAAACAGAGAGATTTCACCTGTAGAAGCTACGGAAGCTTACCTAGATCGAATCTCCGACGTGGATGCCAACCTTAATTCTTATATTACTGTATGTAGTGAACAAGCTTTGGCCCAGGCGAAGCGTGCTGAAGAAGACATAATAAATGGTACATATCTAGGTCCAATGCACGGTATCCCTGTAGCAGTTAAGGACCAGTTCTGGACCAAGGGAATACAGACAACCAATGGTTCTACAATCCATAAAGGTTGGATTCCAGATGAAGACGCCACTGTAATTACCAACCTAAAAGCGAATGGCGCAATCCTTTTAGGAAAGCTCAATATGAGTGAATACGCGAGTGGAGATGCTTTCCATCATCCTTATGGCAGACCCAGAAATCCCTGGGATATAACTAGAAATCCTGGCACCTCAAGCAGCGGATCAGGGGCTGCTACAGCAGCATTTTTATGCTCCACATCCCTCGGAGAAGACACTGGCGGGTCAATACGTGGTCCGGCATCATTTTGCGGCTTAGTTGGCATACGTCCCAGTTGGGGTAGGGTTAGTCGGTACGGTGTATTCTCAGCATCATGGTCCATGGATACGGTCGGGCCTCTATCAAGAACAACTGAAGACTGCGCAATGACTCTAAAAGCGATAGCAGGATATGATTCCAAAGATCCATATACATGGAACCAACCCGTCCCTGATTATGTTTCAGAGCTTACTGGAGATATAAAAGGAATGAAAATTGGGGTCATTACAGAAAGGGTAGACACTGAAGTAAATGACCCAGAAGTTAATGCGTTAGTCAAAACCGCAATATCCTCATTAGAAAATGCAGGAGCGATCGTTAGCGAAATATCCATACCATTGATAGTGCATTCAGCGGCCATCTCTTCAACGATAATCAGCTGCGATGCGGCAGCGTTAACCAGAAAGGATTTGGAACAAAACCTAGATCAGTTGGACCATAATAATCAAGTTAGATTGCTCATGGGAAGCATTATGCCTGCAGATGCTTACTTGAAAGCTATCAAACTTAGAGAGGTACTGAGGCGACAAATCTTAGAGGCTTTAACTAACGTAGACGTCTTGGTTATGCCGACATCGTCCATACCCGCTCCCAAAATACCAGACAGAGCAGGTATAACCAGTAAAGAAGAGTTCCTTGAGGGTTTCAAAGGAAGGAGGAGCTTCACTGCACCCTTCAATTTAGCGAATACACCTGCCTTGTCCATATGTTGTGGCTTCACTTCTGACGTCCTTCCGGTTGGACTACAAATAGTAGCTAAACCATTCGCGGAAAGCACCATTTTCAAAGTGGCGTATGGGTATCAAAGTATTACTGAATGGCATACCCAAAGACCGCCAATGTAGCAATGTATATCATCGACAGGAAGTATTGATATTATGACATTAAAAGTTGGTTTCGTTGGACTTGGCAGAATGGGATTGCCTATGTGTTACCGCTTATTGGGCGCAGGATACAATTTAACTGTTAATAACCGTAGCCAAGAAAAAGTAGACGCGATTTGCGCGGATGGTGCTTTCCGGTCAACGTCACTCGCCGAATTGAGTGCAAAATGTGATGTTATATTGACCTGTTTACCTGATATAGCAACCGTTGAAAACATTTTTCTCGGTGGAAATGGCTTAATTGAAAACGCCAAACCCAATCAGATACTCGTCGATCACAGCACAGTTGGCGTCAGGACATCCAAGGCTTGCGCAGAAGCTGCTTCCAATAAGAACGCAGTCTTCCTTGATGCACCTATCAGTGGGGGAACAGAAAGAGCACAATCTGGCGAGCTTACCATTATGGCGGGAGGCCCAAATAAGGCTTACACCACAGTATTACCGGTATTCGAAGCCATGGGCACTACCGTTCGCCATATCGGTCCAACAGGAACTGGCACAACAGTAAAACTAATTAATCAACTACTTGTCGGGATGCACTCTTTAGCAGCAGCGGAAGCCATGCTTATGGGAGCTAAAGCCGGCGCTGATCCCAAATTAGTATACGAGGTAGTAAATTCCGGATGGGGGCAAAGTTTTATGCTAAGCAGAAATGCTCCTGTGATGATAGACCGTGATTTTATCGGTGAGCGAACACAGATACGCGTATTCCTAAAAGATCTCGTGTTAGTCAATGAATTAGCGGAGGAACTAGGCCTATCCTCACCGGGAGCCAAACTCGCACACGATATGTTAGATCGTGCAGATAAGGAAGGCTACGGTGATTTAGATGGTGCCGCTATTGTATTACCGCTAGAATCAGACGGAGATTTTCAAATCAAAGCATTAGATAATAGATAGCCTACAGGGCTTGATACAATACTTTTGTAAATGTTCTGACTACACAACTACATATATCAGTCTAATATCACTTTCATAATTAGGGTTAAACACTTTATATGTCCAAAAACACTGTACAGTACGACGCGATAATCGCCGGCGTAGGCGGAATGGGTAGCGCAGCTCTATACAATCTCGCAGCTAGGGGATGGAAAGTATTAGGATTAGACAAGTATGACATTCCGAACAACATGGGATCGTCACATGGTAATAGCAGAATTATCAGACTGTCTTACCACGAACATCCCTCCTATGTAACTTTGATGAGGAAATCCTACGAATTGTGGGATAAGTTACAAAACGATACAAACCAGGAATTGTTGATTACTACTGGATCTATCAGAGCTGGATATGAGCAAAGCTCCATGTTCACAGGTTCTAAAATCGCATGTGATGTTCATAATATTCCTTATGAAATATTGGACGGAAAAGAGGTCAACAAACGATTCCCTGGGTACTCATTCCCCAATGACGTACTTTCAGTCTACCAATCTGATGGAGGGTTCTTAGTAGCTGACAAATGCATATCGTCATATCTCACACTATCGGACGAGCTTGGGGCTGAGATTCACGGTAGAGAACCTATTACAGACTGGCATCCTAAAGGTGAAGCCGTAGAGGTTGTCACACCAAAATCAGTATATACAGCTAACCGTCTGGTACTAACTTCAGGGCCATGGGTTTCAAAACTTTTCCCAGACCTCACTGAAGTGTTAGTGCCAGAAAGGCAAGTAGTCGGCTGGTTTCAAACGCTAGATCCTAAAAAGTTTAATCCAGACCATTTCCCAGTATTTGGGCTAGAAGTAGATATTGGACGCTTCTACGGATTCCCAAGTTTTGAAATACCTGGAGTTAAACTAGGCAAATATAATCATCTACGAGAGATAGTAGACCCAGATTTAATTAACCGCGACATTACCGAGGATGATCAAAGAACGCTCTCAGAATGCCTAGAGAAATATTTTCCTACCGCACATGGCCCTGTTATGAAGATGGAAACCTGTATGTTTACCAATACGCCAGATGGCCATTTCATCGTAGACAAACATCCTGAATTCCCTCAAATAAGTATTGCAGCTGGATTTTCTGGGCATGGCTTCAAGTTCTGTGGGTTAGTAGGAGAGATAATGGCCGATTTGGCCCAATATGGCTACACAGAACATAACATTGATCTGTTTAAGTTAGAGAGGTTTAATAGATCTATATAGTTATCTAACGTATGGATCCTTGACGTCGTAAAAAGTTCAGAACCTATCTTGGAACGGGAGCAATTTATGAAAATCACAGATGTTGAAGCAATAGCCATGGTTTGGCCAGCGCCTCAAAAACAATTTTGGACCGCACTTCGACCAGCTGGTGGATTTAGCGAATTAATAGTACGAATACATACCGATCAAGGTATTACTGGCGTAGGAGAGGCTCATGGCTCTGGAGCACCTTTTCCAGGAATTTACAAACGTGACAATAACGGGAAAATACATCCCGATGGCGCTTCTAGAATAGTTATTGATATTTTAAAGCCAATGTTAATAGGGCAAGATCCTAGAAATATTGAGAAAATTTGGGACGAAATGTTCAAACTCAATCATAGTGTCGGATGGACCACAGCCGGTTGGGGGCGCCCACAAATCATGACTGCGATAGCCGGAGTAGATATAGCACTATGGGATATAAAAGGAAAATCAGCCAGCATGCCCGTCTACCAGTTGTTGGGAGGAACTACAAACAAAGTGCCCTGTTATGTAACCGGAGGATATTATCAAGAAGGTAAAACTATTTCTGACCTAGTAAAAGAGTGCGAGTCTTATATAGATATGGGATATAGCGCCATAAAACTCAAGATCGGACATGTGAGCGTTGAAGAGGACTTTGATCGAATACGGGCGGTTCGAGAATCTCTAGGTAACCAAATAGATTTAATGTTAGACGTTAACGAAGGATATGATGTGGAAACCGCGATCAAAGCGGCAAAAAAAATGGAGCCACTTGATATACGATGGCTTGAAGAACCCGTACATTGGTATGATTGTGTCGAAGGATTATCAAGAGTTGCATCATCCACAATCATACCAATCGCCTCAGGAGAAAGCGCCTCAAACCGTTGGTTAGCGAGAGATCTGATATTACGTGGTGGAATACAAGTAATGCAGTTTGACAGCACTCGGTCTGCAGGCATAACAGAGTGTCTCAAGGTGGCCTCAATGTGTTCAATACAAAATGTGAAACTTGCGCCGCACCACGATCCTCAAATTCATGGACACATAGTAGCGGCTCTACCGATTGGAGAAATAGTAGAAACATTTCCTAGTGGCGATAGAGATCCGATTTGGGAGGAACTATTTAGTATTAGACCAGAAATTGTTGATGGTAAGTTGCAACTGCTTGATAAGCCGGGATGGGGAGTTGAACTGGACGAAGATATTTTGGAGAAACGAGGAACATGGGCCTAACACGAAAGTACAATCGGACAAATCAGCAAAAATATACCGAATAGAGAGATAATGATGGTGTGGATATTAGTAGCCCTGGGGGGAGCCATAGGAACTCTTCTTCGGTTCGGCGTAACAAAATTATCTGTCCCTTACATGGGTAATACATACACAGGGACATTCCTAGTAAACGTGACTGGATCTCTTTTGCTAGGGGTATTCATAGGTTGGTCACTGACGAAATCGACAGATTTGAACTACTTGAGGCACTTCATAGCGATCGGTATTTTGGGAGGATACACGACATTTTCCACTCTAACCCTAGAATCTTTGCAGTTACTGGAAACTGGATCCTTGAGTAAAGCAGGACTAAATATAATAGCTAACATGACAATCGGACTTTTGTCAGCGTATGCTGGTTTCCAACTCGGGAGAACAATATAGGACAGATAAACCAATATGTTGATCTCTAGAATGTAGAATAAATTATATAGTAGATACTCTAATTATCTGGTAGACTTCCCTGCCATAGCAATATAGGCAATTTAATGAACGTCGGGCAGTATAGAAGATGGCAAACAATCCTAATCTAACAATCAGGGAAGCCCCACAAGGAGCATTCAGGACACTCGTAATTGCCTATGCCGGATGGCCAGATGCCGCGGAAGGCGCGACAACTACACTCAAATACGTGATAAGACATTTACAGGCAAAGAGATTTGCTCACATAGACCCAGAAGAATTCTACATATTTTCTCAAGAACGGCCACGTAGCAGCCGAACAGCAGACGGAATCCGGAGAATACATTGGCCATCCAACGAATTTTATTATTGGAACAATCCAAACGACCCATCAGACGGAATAATGCTATTGAAAGGTGTAGAACCAAACTTACGCTGGAAAACCTTTTCCACTTTGATAGCAGATCTGGCTGAAGAATATAAAATAAATAACATCGTCCATATAGGAGCTCTACTAGATTCAGTTCCACATACGAGAAGAATACGCATAACCGGTTCTTCCACCAGCACAGAGTTACAAAATACGCTAGACACTTCGAACATACGAACTTCAACATATCAAGGGCCAACTGGTATAAGTACAGCGGTTATGGAGGAATGCACTAAACGTGGGATAGGTTACGTATCGTTATGGGCTCATACATCGCACTACCTGCATGCCGCACCTAATTACCGAATAAGCTTAACGTTAGCCGAAACTCTAGTCCGACTAATAAACCTTCCTTTAGACCTGAACGAATTGAGTACTGCTGCAGATACATTTGATCGAGAGGTCAATAAGGCCATTGATAAAGATAATCAATTGCAAGAGTATATAAATAAGCTCGAAATTAAATACGAGGAATCAATAACTAGTTTGGAGTTAACTAGTACATCGGAGATCGTAGATGAGCTTGAAGAATTCTTAAAGTCAAATAGAAACGATGATATTTCTTGATGAAACTAACCTGCGATAAGAACTGATTTCACTATAATGTTTTATATTATTCGAACATAATACCCCCGTCCAACATAAACGTTTTGATTACAAACAGAAGATACTAGACCATGAGCTATTCGATAATCGAGTGGGATAATGCAGAAAAACAAGAGCAGACTCAATAGGAATAAAGAACGAATATCAACGGCAATTTCTATCCTATCCGACGAGTATGGTCCAATCCCACCAGAGCCTCGACGCCTAGAACCCTGTCACGAGCTAGTATTTACCATATTGTCTCAGCACACATCAGACACCAATTCTGAACGTGCCTTTACTAGTCTAATGAAAACCTTCAAAACATTAGAGAAGGTTGCCAGCGCTCCGGTAAACGAAATAGAAACTGCTATTAGCCGCGGTGGTTTAGCTAAAATCAAAGCTCCCAGGATAAAATCTGTATTAACAATGATCCTGGATTTAAATCAGAATTCTTTGGATTTAAGCTTCTTAAGAGAGATGCCTCTCGAGGACGCCAAATCCTGGTTAAAGCAACTTCCTGGCATAGGCCCCAAATCTGCCGGAATTGTATTAAGCTTCTCACTAGGTATGCCGGCAATGGCTATTGATACACATATCTACAGAGTCAGCCAGCGGCTCGGCTTTATAAATGGTAACATTAACGCTGATAAGGCCCATGATATACTAGAAGCAGTAGTAGACCCTGATGACATCTACCCATTCCATTTCACGTTAATCACTCATGGTCGCCAAGTATGCAAAGCCAAAAATCCATTATGCGAAATATGTGCTGTATCAGGGGATTGCCCATCAATAAAATCTACGAACAGATCAAAGAAACTCAAGAGAAAAGATCCATATAATTCGGCACCAATTGTCGTACCACATACATACCCTACGGAGGAAAGTCCCAAGTGAATGCTGGAATAATAAATGTCACTGGATATGCAGGATGTGAACTAGCCCGTATCTTATATCAGCATCCGGAAATTTCCATCACTAGCGTTACAGGCCGAAGCTCGGCAGGAGAAAACTTAGCAGCAATATTTCCCCATCTATCAGGATTAGACCTTACCGTTACTCCCGAACTACATGGCAGTGTAGACGTCGTCTTTTCTGCCCTGCCTCACAAAGCTAGTGCGGAAGCCGTCATACCTCTGGTTCGCAACGGTATAAAAACCATCGACATAAGTGCCGATTTTCGATTGAAAGATAAGCGCGAATATACACAGTGGTACGGCGTAGAACATCCCGACCCTTCATTATTGGAAGACTCAGTATATGGCCTAACAGAAATTCATCGAGACGAAATCAGAAACTGCACACTAACAGCCAACCCAGGATGTTATCCTACCAGTGCAATA
>PBPE01000108.1 GCA_002724585.1 Dehalococcoidia bacterium
AAAGATAAGGCATTTAACGTTAACTCATCATCTTCAGCTGCCATGCCTACTACTGTCGTTACACCACCAATGCCAGTAGATTCATAAGCCTGAAGAATAGTCTTGGAATTACCAATAGCTTCAAAAGCATAATCAGCGCCGCCGTCAGTAAGATCATGCACTTTCGCTGCTGTATCTCCACTACTTGCGTCTATAATATCCGTAGCGCCAAATTCTCTAGCATATGCTAGTTTATTTTCTAGCATATCAACCGCTATGATCCTCCCTGCTCCAGCCAATACAGCTCCCTGGATGACGTTGAGGCCAACTCCTCCACAACCAATCACTACAACGCTACTACCAGGCTCCACTTTAGCCGTATTAATTACAGCCCCGACCCCAGTCATTACTGAACATCCTACTAGACACGCCATATCCAACGGCATATCTTCACGCACTGGGACAGCTCCAGACTGAGGCACCACGACGTACTCTGAAAAAGAGGCCGTCCTAGCGAAGTGGTTGATGTCTTGATTACCTTTGTGCAATCGAACAGTACCATCAAACATCGCCCATCTATCAGTATCGGCCCCATTGCAAAGCACTGGTCTGCCGACAGTACAATATTTACACCATCCGCAATTAGGCCTGAAATTTAAGATCACATGATCACCTGGCTTGCTCATAGTCACACCAGGGCCAACTCTTTCAACTATGCCAGCCGCTTCATGACCAAGAACCATTGGAAGAGGCGGATTCCATTCCCCTTTCATTACGTGGTAATCAGAATGACAAACTCCGGCTGATGACAGCCGTACTAACACCTCTCCTTCTTTTGGGTCGTCTAAATCCAACTCTTCCACTACTAAAGGAGTATTAGCTTCATATAAAACTGCTGCTTTTACTTTCATATTGTCCCTCTTTATGATTCGAGTTATGCTACGAAATTATACTCCTATTGTTGCTGATTCATCCAACGGTTATTTGCGCATACTATAATCTAGAAAAATCATATAATGCATATACAACAATGATCTTCCCATGAACGAGCTTGAAAAATTACAACAAACCATCATATCGTGCCAGCTGTGCCCACGGTTGATTGAGCATTGCACAACAGTTGCGAGGAAGAAACGCCGTATGTATATGGACTGGGATTACTGGGGCAAACCCCTCCCTTCCATTGGAGACCCAGAAGCGCAGTTATTAATCATGGGATTAGCACCCGCTGCCCACGGTGGAAACAGGACAGGCAGGATGTTCACTGGAGATAAAAGTGGCGATTGGGTATTTCGAGCGCTTCACAAGTTCGGGTTTGCCAGTTCTCCAGACTCTCATCATCGAAACGACGGTATGATTATAAAAAATGCATATATCACCGGCGCTTTAAGATGCGCTCCACCCCAGAATAAACCTACTATTTCTGAACTTGCAAACTGTCAAAATTACTTATTACAGGAAATACAGCTGTTATCTAATGTAAAAGCAGTGATTGCTTTTGGAAAAATTGGATTTGACACATACCTCAGGGCATTGAAAATATTGGATATATATACCGAGAAACCACGTGCAAAATTCGGGCATAACTTAGAATACGGTTTATCTAACGAGACCACTTTAATAGGCTCCTATCATCCTAGCCAGCAAAATACCCAAACTGGACGTCTCACTGAAGATATGTTCAACGATGTGTTTCGCACAGCACTAGGTTGTCTTGATAGATAAATCACGTTAAACCACGAAGTTATCCATATTGTTGTATGTCTCTTAACTCAATATAATGGTCTCGATAAAGTTAATAAAAAAGGATAGTAATGGAAGACTCTCAAAACCAACCAATATACTGGGATAAACATCGTATACCCGTAAATATAACAATAATATTTTCCCTGGTAGTAGTAGTATTTGGTATCGTACAAGTAACACAGGGTATGGCTGGGAATATAAGCCCTGAAATACTAATTATCATGGGATTATTGGTGGGAGCATATTCCTGGCTTACAACTCCGAAAATATACGCAATATACCCTGATGCTCTCATAGTCGCTTACGGCCGCCCCCGACGAAAGGTTATTTATTTCAACGACATATCAGAAGTCGACATGAGGCAGAGACACGCTCCAGACAGATTACGGGTAATACAATCAAACGGTAAAAGAGTAGCAATAGTTGCTAAAGACCCAGAAACATTCCACGAACAACTAGAATCAGCTTTAGTCTCTTTCAGAGGAGGCCAAACAATCTCGAGTAACGGACACGTTAGTGAGCCTCAATCTAATGATGATTCAAACAATACACAAGTAAATGAGCAAGTAAACGAAACTAGTGTTGAGTCCGAGCCTTACAATGACCCGAACGACTTCCATGACAAGGGGTAAAGCTCCTTAGAGTAAAGAGACCTACATTACTGAAGGACTTAAAATATAACTTCTTGCTCTATTAGCTTTTCGACTTCAGATTCCGTCAACCCCAGTAAATCTTCAAATATAGCTAGGTTATGTTGACCTCGATTAGGTTGGCCAGTAACTGATGCCTCGATTTCGCCGTCGAATCTCCATGGTACAACTGGTAACGAGTGAGTTGTATGCTCATCGTCTTCCTCAAGGTAATCTTGGAAAAAATCTCGATAAGCCCAATGATTACTCTTATTCAATTGCGAAACTGTCTGGGTGTTTCCAGATGGAACTCCCTTATTTTGCAGCGCTTCCATTAAGTCCGTAGCATCCCACTCCATAGTAGATTTACTGAGCAATAAATCTAAATCATCATGGTTCATCTGCCGTTTCTGAATTGTGTCAAATCTGATGTCTTTCTCTAGTTCAGAACAACCCAGCACGGTACATAATGATCCCCACTGCAAATCATCTTTAATAGTAATACCAATCCATTCATCTTCACCAATACACGGATAATTCCCCTGTGGTGCATAATTATCATCACGGTTCCCCAGTGGACCATTGGTCCTCTGATTCATGCCGTAGTCTAATATCACCTCGGGTAGCAGCATCGTCGTGGCCTCCGCCATCGATACGTCTATATATTCACCTTTACCTGTTTGACGAGCATTATGTATGGCAGCATTTATCAAAAATACTTCCATGATGCCAACCATTGGATCAGTCCAAATTCCGCTGACAAGCTCTGGTTCTCGGTCTGGATATCCTTGCAACGCACTCCATCCAGTGAAGCATTGGACTAAAGTCCCATAGGCGACATGTTTCATATCTGGGCCTGAGTGTCCCAAACCGGCAGAAGACAACATAACTATCTCTGGCCGTACGGTTCGGAATTCTTCATAAGAGAGCCCCAATCTTTCTATAACACCTGGTGCGAAGTTTTCAACCACCACATCACTGATACTAGCCAAATCCTTTACCAACTGAATTCCTTTCGGATCAGAAAGGTTCAGCGTAATGCTCTTTTTAGATTGATTTATAAAATAGCTTATAGTCCTAGCTCGATATGGATCTGGTCTCCGTCCACTCTCAATACGAATAACTTCAGCGCCCATAGCACCAAGATAGCGAGTGCATGTTGGCCCTGCTATTTGCCAACTAAAATCAACGACTCTGACTCCGTCCAGTGCTAATCCACTCATACATCTATCCTTATAAAATCACTTAACACAGATTATCGCTAAGTCTCTGGGTTATATATGGGTCTAGGCATTTCGTATACATCTGAAGTCCGACAATACATACTACCAGCAAGACGACCAGTAGGTTTAAGCAATGCATGATTTATCCTATGACCGTCAATAATATCGTCTCGTACATGCATCATAATCACCTCACCGATAACTAAACCGTGCTGATGCTCTCCGCTGCCCAGAGAAATAATTTGATTTAATCGACACTCCATATTAACAGGGGATTCCTGGACTCGTGGGCACTTGACCAGATCTGCACTAACCGGAGTCAATCCTGCTAAATCAAATTCATTTACTTCTTCGGGATACTCTGCAGCGGTTATATTCATAGCTTCTGCAATGTCATCTACAACGACATTTACAATAAATTCACCGGTTTCCTCGATATTAGCCAATGTATCTTTTCGTTTGACCCCCGTATGCCTCGTGGAAGAAAATACTATCGTAGGTGGATCAGATGCTACCGCATTAAAGAATGAATACGGAGCAAGATTAACTACCCCATCACTTGACATGGTGGATACGAATGCGATGGGACGAGGTACTATTACCCCTGTAAGCACCCGATAAAAATTATCAAAAGTAGAAGGTTCTAATTTCACAATAACACCCTATTTAATAAAATCCTGACTATGCTCGCCTAACAGAGGCGCTCTATGCATACTAACTTTGCTGCCGGATGCTAAATGGAACGGCCATCCGGGGTATTTCAACGTACCGGCCACAGGATGATCAACATCAATGAAGAATTCTCTGGCCTTGAACTGTGCTGAATCGAACAAATCAGCCGCTGTATTCAAAGGAAATGACGGTATCCTCGTTGCCTGACACAAACGGTAAACATCTTCTTTAAACATACTGGACGTCCAGCTTATTAGAAGCTTCTCTAACCTATCCCAATCATCCAATCTACCTTGTTCAGTAGCAAATTGCTCATCCTCTGCCCATTCTGGCGAACCCATTATCTCCACCATGCGTTCCCATTGATCTTGTTGTCGTGGAGATATCCCCACATAACCATCTTTACACGGCAATACTGCAAGTAGAGATGCTTTGCCAGCGCTGGCTTTGCTGCGCTGTTTTCCTGGTGCACCAATAGCGTATGCCGCCAGTGGAGTTTGTGGTAACAGAGATAGAGCTTCAATCTGAGAAAGGTCTACATGACATCCTTTACCATGCACACTTCTCCTATTGAGAGCTAAAGAGGTGGCAGTAGCAGCGCATATTCCACCCAGAAATTCGGCCTGGTGTGCGCCTAATTGCAACGGTGGTTGTTCCGAAAGATCATCTACCGGTCCTGGATGTTCCATCGAGTGACCACTTAGGTTGCTTATGATTAGATTAGATGCTTCATATTTAGACCAAGGCCCCGACTGACCAAAAGGAGAAACAGATGTCATTATTAGACCAGGGTTCTCTTTACTTAAACATTCGAATCCCAATCCTAAATCATCTAGAACTCCGGGTACAAAACTTTCTACAACTATGTCTGAAGAGTTAACTAGGTCTGATAATATTTGCTTTCCGATATCTGTCCTAATATCCAGTACCACCCCAGATTTGTTGGTGTTTACCCCCAAGAATATTCCACTCGCTTCTGGATCAGGGACATCATTAGGAAACGGTCCCAGAGTTCTTGAATAATCGCCCTCAGGAGGTTCAACCTTTATGACAGTGGCACCAAGGTCAGCAAACAGCTTTGCGCAAAACGGTCCGCTAATCCCCTGGCTCAGATCGACTACCTTCAAATCTTTAAACCAATTTACAGACAAAATCCACCCTCGCGTATTACCTCATTACTTATTTTAATATCAGCAAATTCTAGTGTTGGCAGCTTAACCAGTCAACAATTTGATGAAGACACTTACGACTACACATTCTTTTTGACAATCAAGAACCACACTGTTATCTTTTGAACGGATTTTTGCAAACCCTGGCTGTAAAAATCAGTTTGCAATGCCAATCCGCTCAAAACAAGCAGGTGAGTTATGGACTGGACAGAAATCATTATTGATTCTCTAAAACAATCGGATACCACTTTAATAGCATACGTCCCAGATATTTCCATTGACAGAGTTACGAGCAAAATAGACGATGATCCTTACTTTCAATTAGTCCCTGCCACCCGAGAAGAGGAAGCAATAGGTATTGCAGTGGGAGCATATGCCACAGGTAGGAACTCGGCAGTATTCATGCAATCTAGCGGCTTTGGCAATAGTATTAATGCCATAGCGAGTTTATGTATACCAGCCCGAACCCCCATACCAATTTTTATGAACATGAGGGGAGGCTCTGGGGAATTCAACATAGCTCAAGTACCAATGGGTCGGGCGACTAGGCCAATACTAGACGAACTAGGCCTAGTCCATTTCACCCTAGACGACGAATATAACATGGATAAGATCGTTAACGGAGCTATTAAACTGTGCCATGCAAATAGGCAACCTGTAGCCATATGTATGACCCAGTTATTGCATGGAGGAAAACTTGCTTAGATTTGATGCAACCAAATTAGTATTAACACATGCAGGGAATAGTCCAATAGTCGGTAATCTTGGCCCTACTACGGACGAACTATGGCATGCTGGCCATAGGGATCGCAATTTCTACACCTATGGAAATATGGGACTGTGCTCATCCATCGCGTTAGGTATGGCTGTTTCTACTGACGAGAAGGTTATATCGCTAGACGGTGACGGCTCATTGTTGATGAATCTGGGTGCCATTGCGACGATCGGCAGGGAGCGACCAAGAAATCTCGTAGTGGTTGTCTGGGACAATGAACAATGGGGACAGACAGGGCACCAAGACAGTCACACCGCTAAAGGTACAGACTTGGAACAGGTAGCCCAAAGTTGCTCTATACCAAATACAGCGACTGTACGAGACCTGGAATCTCTTGACGACGTTATGCAAAAGGCGATGACTGAAGATGGGCCTTGGTTTATAGTCGCCAAGATAGAAGAACAAGGCTATATGCCTGTATCTCCGATTGAGCCGGAAATGACATTATATCGATTCCGGAATTCTTTCTCTGAGTAAATACACTATAAAACCTGGTGATTAAAAAAAGCGGCCCCAAATGGGGCCGCTTTTTTTAATCACCAGGTTTTAATTCTACTTCAAGTATTTATTAAACCAACCAATCGTCCTGGAAAATGCATCGTTCGCTGCAGCCTCGTTGTAACTAGCTCTGTCATTGCAGTTGAACCCATGGCCAGCATCGTCATAGCTCTTAAAATCGTACGTAACACCGCATTCTTTTAATTTTGCTTCTATGGTAGCCACATCTTCAGGTGTTGGGTTCTGGTCTTGCCCGCCAAAATTACCCATCACAGGAATTTGAATCTGATTCGTCAGATCTATTGGCGCGGGACCATCTCCGAATGGGGCTAATATCCTACCTCCATAATAGACGGAAGCGGCGCTAAGGCCTTGACACCTAGTGGCTGCCAGGTATGCTATACGCCCACCCACGCAATATCCAACTATACCTATCTTTTGACCATTAGTACGCCTAAACTGGTCGCCCTGAGTCCATTTGATCACCTGATCAATATCTTCAACTAATTGATCATCATCCAACGCAGCCATGTATCGATTAATGGCTATCTGCATGTCCTCTTCTGAATATCCTAATTGTGGGTTTGGATGCTCTCTCCAATATAAAACAGGAGCAACTGCTACATAACCCTCTGCTGCGTATTGGTCACATACTTTCTGTATATGATCATTCACACCAAAAGCCTCTTGAGCCACTATCACGACAGGAAAGCTTGTCCCCGCACTAGGCAATGGATGGCTAACATACATAGCCATGTCCGCACCCTCTGCGCCGTGCATATCCTGATGTTCAGTCTCGCCGGCCCATTTTAAATTCTCCCAAAATGATGGCATATCTAAATCCCTCCTCCTTGAGTATTAGAGCCAATACACTGTATTGATGCCTGCGGTTCTAATATAGGTGTTCGATATCGCCCCAAAAACCGCAACGGGGCACGATTGGCAAGATTGTAGCAAAGCTAAAGATAACATACAAGAGCCTATGTGCTTAGACAACATGGTAAGAACCACCTGTATCACTAGGTTACCTAGTTCCATTCTGTTAAGCTTGAATGTAATGCAATTATTATTGGGAGTTACTTAATGGCTAATATAGGATTCATCGGGCTGGGTGTCATGGGTGGCACTATGGTTGAACGACTACTAGCAGCAGGACACAAAGTAATGGGATACAACCGAACACAATCTCGTGCTGATCGATTAGTCGATTTAGGTATGGTACGAGGGCAAAGTCCGAAGCATGTAGCTCAACACAATACTTTTATAATAAGCATGGTATCAAACACAAAGGCACTTGAAATGATAATTGAGGGAGAGGACGGTATCTTGTCAGGTCTCCAAGCAGGGAGCATCTACATAGACATGAGTACCGTAGATCCTGATTATAGCCGCAATATATCTACCAAGATCAAGAACGCCGGATCAGCCATGTTAGATGCACCTGTTTCCGGCAGTTCTGTCACCCTTGCAGCTGGCACATTGTCCATTATGGTAGGCGGTGATGAAGAAATTTTTCGTAAGGTCAAACCCATCCTTGAAGATATCGGGCCGACGGTTAATTACGTCGGCGAAAATGGATTGGCTTTAATAATGAAAATAGCGACAAACATCAACCTACCCGTTCAAATACTTACTATGGCCGAAAGTATTTTATTGGCAGAAACCAATGGTATTCCAAGAGACACTGCTATAAAAGTACTTTTAAATAGTGTGATTGCCTCACCCGCTTTAAAATACCGAGTTCCATTAATGATAGACATTTTGGCTGAGGCTTTATTCGACGTGGACATGATGCAGAAAGATTTGAATTTGGCTTTGAATCTAGCAGAGGGGTCTGACGTCCCATTGCCTACCACATCCATTGCTAATCAGTTACTGACATCAGCTCGCGCAATGGGGCTTGCAAGAAAAGATTTTGCGTGTTTGTATCAGGTACTGTGCTCAATGGCTGGACGCCTAAATGAACACTAATTAAAGGTCACAAATTAAGTCTGACAAAGCTTTCTTAACGAGATTTGTAGCTAAAGTAACCTTGTACTCATTATCAGGAAACGGCTTTGGGTCGGATATAGCCAAGCCGGCAGCGTAGCTAACGTCCAGATTTTCCACAGACCTATTTACCAAATACTTTTCCATTTGTATTGACCTGTAGGGAGTAGGAGCTATACCTCCAAAACAGATGTTACATGCCTGTATAGTTCCGGAAGAAACTTTTAATGATATCCCCACACTCACAAGAGCAAAATCTCCTGATTGGCGCTCTCTTGCCTTAATATATTTGCTCATATGTCTAGATTCTGGGGCATGACTAGGCAGATACACTGCAGTCACAAATTCATCTGGTCCCAGTATAGTTTCCCTCAGAATATTCTCTGAGGGAGAAACAAAGAACGAGCCAATCGGAATCCTCCTGATATCACCTGCACTAGCAATTTCTATTTCAGCACTAAACAAACTTAATGCAACCGCAGTATCCGAAGGATGTACTATGTAACAACGTTCTCCTTCTGTTACACACAGGTATTTAGTATGGCCTCCCAATGCATAACATTTGGTACCCCCTTTCTTTAAACAATCAATAAGGGGATTCCTGTAATACCAGCACCTAGGTCGCTGATTTAAGTTGCCACCCAGCGTGCCAACATTTCTGATTTGTGGAGTAGCCAATCCAGCAGAAGCTTCGGAAAGGGCTCCGTAATCCCTCTTTATCACAGGATCAGAAGAGACAGCATTTATGGTAACCATGGAACCAATCCGGACCTCAGTGTCAGTAGCCGTTATGCGTTTCAAATCGTCTATTCGCGACAATCCAAGGAGTACGTTCGGTTTAGTAGTACCATTTTTGATTTCAGACAATAAATCACTGCCACCTCCGATTACAGAGCTGTTAACATTATCTTTAAGCGCTGAAACAACTTCCGCGACAGATTCTGGTTCATAATATCTGAAAGTACTCAAAAAGGACTCCTCATTCAATCCTAGGTGTACAATGCTCTGATAATTTTATCTGGGCTGATAGGTAAACTATTGAACCGTATACCGATTGCATCGTATACAGCGTTTGCAACAGCAGCTCCAACTCCCACAGAAGGAACCTCGCCAAGGGCCTTAGCACCCATCGGGCCAACCGGATCCACTGAATCTGCAAATATCACTTGTATCTCTGGATAATCAAGTATGGTAGGGCATTTGTGCTCTAAATAACTTCCGTTTAACGTCACTCCTGTATTCCTGTCCGTCACTAATTCTTCAGAAAGTGCTAAGCCAAGCATTTGCGATATACCACCTTCTACCTGATTTAAAGACAGTTGAGGATTTATTATTACTCCTGAATCGTGAGCAGCAACATACTTTAATATATTTACGTTACCGGTATATGTATCTACTTCAACATTTACAAAATGGGCCCCAAAAGAATTAACGATATATTCCGTACTTCCAGGATCCACTGTGCTTATTGAGCTTATGTAATCATTAGTCATCAATGAAGCAACTTCCTTAACCGTCATTCTTCTATCCGGATCAGTTTTAACCGAGATATAACCATTTTCCAACACCAGATCTGATATCTCCGACTCAAGCGCTGTTCCTGCCAGAGCAAGCAAACTGTCCTTTATGATAGTCGAAGCCCTGATCACTGCTGTGCCTGCGGAAAACGTCGCTGTGGACCCGGAAGTGATAGGAGCATCCGGAGTTGACTCTGTGTCACCAAATAATGTCGACACATCCGCGTACTCTACCCCGAGAACCTCAGCGCACATCTGCGATAATACCGTTGTCATACCTTCCCCAACATCCATCAGGCCACAAATCACAGTAATCTCTCCAGATTTGTTGACCCGTACTTCCGCTCCAGTAGGATAGCCAGGACCTCCTCTATAGATCATAATGGCCACTCCTGAGCCATACTTTTTAGATTCATCATTGCTACCATTCGATTTACGCCTGTTCACCCAATCAAAAGCTTCAGCTCCTTTTACCAAACACTGTCCCAACTCATTACTAGAAAAGGGCACGCCTCCTTCAACCGGTTGACTATCTATTATCTGGTCATCTGGAGAAGTTCGTCGACCTGGTTGGCCTTCGATTTTCACATGATTTTTTTTGCGAAATTCAACCGGATCAATTCCTAAATATTCAGCAACGCGATCCATGAGAGTTTCGAGTGCGAAATGCCCCTGGGGCGCGCCTAGTGCCCTGTAGGACCCTGCAGTAGGACAATTAGTATAGGCAGGATAGGATTCATATTTCACGTTAGGGCAACTGTACAGATAAAGCATACACTGACCTGTTCGCCTAGACATTTGTGGAGTAGAAGCTTGGTAAGCTCCACTGTTTAGCGTTGCTACACCATGAATCGCAGTAATAGTTCCATCCAGTTTAAATCCTATTTTCAAGTCTATATAAGAAGCATGGCGCGTGCGACCAGCAACAAACTCTTCTTCTCGAGAATATTCCAATCTAACTGGACGGTCTGCTTTTTGAGCCAATACCGCAGAAATAGCCCCCAATCGTGTCTCATCTTTATTTCCAAAACCACCACCTAGAAAAGGACCAACTATTCTAATATTTTCAGTAGGAATCTTTAGGGCGTTGGATAAACTAATCCGCTCCACATGAACGCCTCGAGTAGATTTCCAAATAGTTAAATGACCGTTGTCCCAATAAGCTAGAGCAGCCCTAGGTTCCAGAGCAGCTGCCGAATGGGCCGGAATATAATAAGAGTCCTCAAAAATTTCATCAGCTTCAATTAAACCCTTTTCAATATCTCCTCGTTCTAGGTTTATTGGCTCTGGTATAGCTAAATTTCCATTTTCATGGATTTTTATCGCATCTTTAGATAAAGCCTCATCAGGATCCAATATGAAAGGAAGTATCTCGTAACGAACATCCAACAGGTCAATAGCTTTACGGGCAATATCCGGGTCTACGGCAGCTACAGCTGCAACTTCATCACCCACAAATCTGACCCGTGTATCCAAGATAAATAAATCCACCGCTAATCTACCTGATGGAATATTAAACGGAGTGATGACAGCTTTTACGCCGGCCAATTTCTCTGCTTTAGAAGTATCTATAGACAGGATGTTCGCATGTGGATGAGGACTCCTCAAAATCGCAGCGTGAAGCATACCAGGCATTATCAAATCCGCAGAGTACTTGGCATCTCCTGTCAATTTCTCTGGGAAGTGATGCCGATTAACACTACGCCCTATTAAAGATTCCGACATTTCTAACGCCCCTGGCATAAAAACAACACCGTTGGCAAAGTCATTAGTTTGCCAACGGTGTTGTTTTTAACGCATATATAGTAACGGATCCCACACAAATTGTAGGATATTTCCTTCTAAAGAATTTTAAACATCATTTTAGTGGATCTCATGACTTCTTCACCAAAGTCATTTGCCACATCACGCCATACAGAATGTATATGGTTGTTTCCATTTTGAATGTTGACAAATTCAACTACGAACGGCCCACCATGAATCCGGTAGTAATGATCATGACTACGGTCTAGACCACCAGCCCAGACGATCCTAAAATCATCTAACCCTTTTTCGCGGACCTGCGTCATCTTCTCTTCTGCCAGTTCAGGCCTCAAGCCGTTTATATATTCAGCCACTAGATTCATTAGGGTTTCTTTTTGAGCCCCGCTCATCTCCGCACCTGAAACCCCCTCATTATTGTGAACAACTGCACGGCTGGCATTGTACATAAGCACATCCCAAGGTGCCTTGTCATGAATTACAGCTTTGCTCTTTTGTGAATCATCAAAGCTATTTATTAACTCAATTGCAATATCTTCCCGGCGATCCAAAATACGCAGACCTTTCTTGTCTCCCTTCCGAACCTCTGCGGGATTTGCTCCCAAGAAGAACGGAGTCACCGAAATTACCTTATCTCCCCAACAATTGATATGAAGTGACACATGGTGACCTTCCGTACGCCATCCCCAGGGGCCGTCACCACCTGGTTCACCAAAGACAGTCCAATAATATAACTCCGGATTCCTATCCCAGTTAGCGTCACCCTCCTCAACTTCGAGAGGCCCGAGTACTAACTCATGTTCCATAATAAGCTTGGCTTTTTGAGCCGTATCCGGAGCCAAAGTAGAATCTAGAATCTTATAGGCTAATTCTCTTTGATTTCCGTCCATGTCTCTTAAAGGAAGTCCGTGTCTGTTCATCGGTGGGTAATACCAGAATATCCGTTCCCCGTCGACGAAATCAAAAGTAGCTTTTGCCTTCTGCTCAGGTGTAAGACTGTTCAACCAGTTACTACATGCCTCAGCAATTTCAGACGTTACCGTAGCATTTCCTAATCCGTTTATGGTTACCATCAAATACATCCTCCATTGGGTTTGAATTGAGTTTAGAGTTGGTCTAATTGAGTGTCAAGTATCAGGGCTGTACGTTAGTTTCTACCGGAAGCAGATCTTACAGACTCTATAATCCTTCCGTATGCGTTGCATCTGCATATATTTCCAGAGAGAGCATCACAAATTTCCTTATCAGTAGGATTCGGATTATCTCTCAGAAGAGCCAAACTACTAATGACAAATCCTGGAGTACAGTATCCGCATTGACCACCATCATTATCTAAGAAGGCTTGTTGTAACGCGGTCATCACTCCGTTTTGTGACAATCCCTCAATAGTTATAACCGTTTTGCCTTGGGATTGTAGGGCTAGAATCTGACATGAATAAACTGGAACACCATCCAGAAGGACCGTACAGGACCCGCATTCTCCACGATCACAGCCACGCTTGGATCCAGTCAACTCTAATACATCACGCAGGACGTCTAAAAGAGTCCAATGATCACGTACAGATAACTGATGAGCTTGCTCATTAACTATCAAATTTACCGAAGAGCTTGGATATTCCGATAATGAGGTATTCATGATTAATACCACCAATTTTTACAAATAGACTAGACTTCAGAATCCGAAAACACAATTATACACACAGACCAGCTGATAATTTTACTTCCCACCTACTGAATCTACCGCATATTTCAGTTCTAATAAACTCACAAATCCTTCGAATCTATGCATAATACGACCTTCTGGGTCTAAAACGAAAGTCCAGGATTCATTTTTCCAACCTGGGAGAGTGTCTAATTTCCATTCTTTAACTACTGAAGCCACTTTGGCCATATCAAAATCACCCTGTATTTGCTGTGGATTGTCATAAATCTCCACATGAATGAAATTTACGTCATCGCCATACGAAGTCATTAGTTGTGACAATACCTCTACCTGAGGTCCACAAGTTGGGCTGGTACAAAATCCAGGTGACGCAAAGGCAATTACACTAGGCCGATTATTTTTTAACGCTTCTCTGATCGTCAGAGCATACAAATTCCTGTCAGGGACAGCAGAAGTAGTCATAGCCGAAATTTCTATAGGATCTGAGGAGGTTTTATTCATACTTCTCGGTGGAATTGATCCAACATCTGGGATAGTGTCATTTTCGGCCACCCATTTAACAATTCTACTAGGAACTAACTGGTTCCTATCTTCAATATAGATATCAATCTGCCAATATCCAGGCGCATCAAAATTTATCGTTGCGGTATAAGCACCTCTA
>PBPE01000109.1 GCA_002724585.1 Dehalococcoidia bacterium
AGAGATGCAGGATTATGGTAGTCGCCTCGAAGGGAAAGTAGCGATAGTTACTGGCGCTGGAGCCACCGGAACAGCCGAAGATTTTCTAGGAATAGGGCAAGCCATATCGATATTGTTATCGAGACAGGGTGCGCAAGTGTTATTGGTAGATCGAGATGAATCTAATGCGGAGGCAACAGAGTCTCAGATAAGGGAGGACGGTGGACAAGCTACAGTTTTTGTCGGAGATGTGACTGACGGTAAATCTTGTAGCGATATGAGCAAAGCAGCTGTTGAAGCCTATGGTCGCGTTGATATATTGATTAATAATGTTGGGATAAGTGGGCCAGGTTCTGTAACTGATGTAGATGAAGAATTTTGGGATACTGTAATAGATGTTAATCTAAAGTCAGTCATGTTGACGAGTAAATTTGTAATTCCTGTAATGATTGAATCAGGGGGAGGGTCGATAGTAAATCTCTCCTCGATTGTAGGATTGCGCGCCGGAGCTGGTCGCCCGAGTCATCCTTACGCAGCTTCTAAAGGTGGGATAATTGGTTTAAGCAATTCTATGGCTGTTCATTACGGAAGGCAAAATATCAGGGTGAACTGTATAGCTCCGGGGCATATTTACAGTCCAATGGTGGCTAGGCATACTTCGGAAGAACTATTGGAATTGCGCCGTAAAGCTGGGCCGCTCGGATTTAACGGGACTGCTTGGGATGTTGCTTGGGCGGCTCTATTTTTAGCGTCCGACGAATCTCGTTGGGTTTCAGGGATCACATTGCCCGTTGATGCTGGTTTGTTAGCTGCAACCCCGCTAGCTATGTATCCGCATTTAAAAGAGAACTAGTCAATAAATCGGTTTTTAGAAGTTAATAATGGGAGGAACTTATATGGCGCGGTATCTTTATATTGTCAGTATGGATATCCCTGAAAGCTTAGAGGCTGAATTCAATCGCATATATGACACTCAACATATTCCTAATATCTTGAATGTTAACGGTGTAGAGAGTTGCACTAGATATAAGATTGTATCAACTGATGTTGATGGCACTGCGAAATATACGGCCATATACGAGATAACAGACCCAGAAGTTCCATTCAGTAAGGAATGGCAAGGTGAGTCTGATAAAGGAGACTGGCCTGTGCAAATACGCCCGAGTACCCAAAACAGATCTCATATAGTGCTTGAGAAACTGTAAATCTAATACTCAATTAGATTAATACCTATCGACCGTTTTATTGGTGTGCGGTAGTAGTTATCTCCACTAGGTTGTCTGGAGCTCCGAATGACACTAATATTGCTGTTCTAGGTGGCGGGTCTGAGGGAAAGTACTCGGAGTAAACCTTATTGAACCCGGGTAAATCCTCGGATTTTGTGAGATAGCAGGTATTAGTTAGTACGTTGTCCAGGGAGGACCCACATTCTTCCAGGATGATTTTTATCCTTTCCAATGTGTAACGCGTTTGTTCTTCTATTCCATCTCCAACGGTGCCCTCTGTAGGGTGTCTTCCTGTACAACCTTGAAGATAGATGATACCTCCAAAAATGCTGGCCTGAGATAAGGGGTTTGTTCCGCCGGTTATATTGGCAGTATTTACGATTTGTTTTGTGCTCATTATGATCACGTTGTCCTTTATAGAATAAGGTTGTCTGCTGAATTTCACATTTTTATAGTGAGATACGTAATTCGAGATAAGTGATTATACCGCCTATAAAGTCACTGATAAAGCTCCGGAGATTCTATATATTTATCGGAAAAATTGACTAGTTGCTACCCTGCTTCAAAGCATGTAGAATTACCACTAATTTTCATCCGGTACCAGTGAGCAGTTCGTTCAAGTTTTGCTAAAATATGATCGCAGCACGACACTAAGGGGCGCAGAAACGAAATAATGCGATAAGTATATCAGAATTATGGAGGTAAGGCGTATGCCTAGTATTGATGCCCGGGATATAAGGAATGTAGCATTACTATCTCACAGCGGGGCTGGTAAAACCTCTCTGACTGAAGCCCTGTTATTTAACAATAATGTGATCACCAGGCAAGGCACCGTAGAAGATGGAAACACGGTTTCAGATTATGAGCCTGAAGAGATAAAACGTGGTAGCAGTATACAAACGACGCTTATTGCCTGTACTGATGATAATAAGAAGGTTAATTTTTTAGACACACCTGGCTACGAAGACTTTATTGGAGAAATGGTTGCTGCTGTCAAAGTAGTTGAGTGCGCCGCCATATTGGTGACTGCACAGTCAGGTGTGGATGTGGGTACTGAACGGGCATGGGATTTATGTAAAACGCATGCTCTGCCCACTGTAATTGTAATAAATAAAATGGATAGAGAAAATGCTGATTTCACACAAACTGTGAATAATATTCAAAGCTCTTTTGGCACCAAATGCGTCCCATTTCAGATTCCTGTAGGAGTGGAACAGGCATTTGCTGATGTGATCAGTGTAATAGCTCCTTCAAGTGATATCCCTTCAGATTTGCAATTAGAATTCGACTTATGGCGAGACAGGCTCATAGAAGCAATAGCAGAATCAGATGATGATCTCGCGGATAAATATCTTGAAGGTGGAGATCTCAGCGAAGAAGAGATTCTATCAGGAGCTCGCAGCGCTATACATCTGGGCAATTTGGTGCCGATTTTAATAACATCTGCAGCCAAAAATGTTGGGACCCAAGAGTTATTTGAGTTTAT
This sequence comes from Dehalococcoidia bacterium, assembly GCA_002724585.1. Classification (GTDB taxonomy): domain Bacteria; phylum Chloroflexota; class Dehalococcoidia; order Lucifugimonadales; family UBA3495; genus UBA3495. The sequence goes on from PBPE01000109.1 coordinate 2,692, forward strand.
CCATGAATATATGCCGTCGCCCATTGACGGAATAAAACCAGATTTGTCTGATGACTCAGGAAAGCAAATTGATCTTAGTGTTGATTCAAGTTCTCCAATGTCAGCATTTGTATTTAAAACAACAGCTGACCCATTTGTTGGCAAATTATCAGTGTTTAGGGTTTACGATGGGACTATCAGCAGTAATTCAGAAGTCTGGAATAGTGAAAAGAAACAAACGGAAAGAATTGGGCAGCTATATTTGCCTAGGGGGAAATCGCAAGAAAATGTATCAGAAGTGTGTGCAGGTGATATGGGTGCAGTAGGGAAGTTGTCATCTACTGTTACTGGAGACACTTTATGTGCCAAGGATACACCAGTTGCGTTTGGTAAGTTGAGATTTCCTGTAGGTTTTTATAGCGTAGCAGTGTCTCCGGCAACTAAGGCGGACTTGGATAAAATGTCCACTTCTTTATCACGCATTGTTGAGGAAGATCCAACCTTGCATTTAAGCAGGCAGCCTGATACTGGTGAGATGGTTTTGACTGGTTTGGGAGAAGCGCAGATAGATGTTACTGTTGATAAGATTAAACGTAAGTTTGGTGCTGAGCTATTAACTAGGTTGCCTAGAGTGCCATACCGAGAAACTATTACACGGACTGCACAATCGGAGTACAGACACAAGAAACAAAGCGGTGGGCATGGCCAATATGGTCATGTAATGTTACGAGTTGAACCAATGCAACGAGACGAAGGATTTGCATTCGGATCGGAAATAGTTGGGGGAAAAGTGCCGCGCGAATATATACCATCTGTAGAGAAAGGTGTTGTCAAAACCATGGAAGAGGGTGTAGTTGCCGGGTACCCTGTAGTGGATGTGAAAGCGGTCATATACGATGGCAGCTACCACGACGTGGACTCATCAGGTATGGCCTTTGAAATAGCGGGCTCTCACGCTTTAAAGAGTGGAATGTTGGATGCTAGTCCGATTCTTTTGGAACCAATAGTCAAGCTGAAGATTAATGCTCCAGAAGCATACACTGGCGAAGTTATGAGCGACTTGAATGTCAAAAGAGGACGTATACTTGGTATGACACCAGAGGATAAATATACGGTGATCGAAGCTGAGGTTCCTCATTCAGAGGTTCAAAGGTACGCTCAGGACTTGAGATCGTTAACGCAAGGGAGAGGGACGTACAGTCTAGAAATTGATCATTATGAGCCAGTTCCTCAGAATATTGAACAAAAAGTCATAGAAGATGCGAAAAGGGCCAAAGAGGAATCTGAGTCTTAGGTTGTTTAATCGGAATTAGATGATAATGAAGTTGGGGGATGTTAGAAATTCCAGGATGGCTGATATTCCCCGAATACTTCTCTAAGCACTCCCATCATCTCCCCCAGCGTAGCATATGCTTTGGATGCTTCGATGAGTGAAGGCATCAAGTTGGATGAGCCCTTAGCGTTGTTTCGTAACTCATTTAATTTGGATTGTACTAGGGTGTTGTCTCTAGTAGATCTGATGTGGTTGAGATTGCTTATTTGCTGAGCTTCTCCTGCAGTATCTACTCTAAGTATCGGTATATTGACAGGTTCTTCTGACTGGTATTGATTTACCCCGATTAGTATTTGTTCTTTCTTATCTTCTTCAGTCTGATATAGAAATGCTGACTCCGCGATTTCTTGCTGGAAGAAGCCCTGCTTAAGAGCTGGTATAACTCCACCGAGACTATCGATTTGTGTGAAATATTGGTATACCTCACTTTCAATTTGATCAGTTAAAGATTCAAGATAGTAACTGCCTCCCAATGGATCAACTGTGTCAGTTATACCACTTTCACTAGCAATAATCTGTTGAGTGCGTAATGCTTGAAGGGCTGCGTCTGCGGATGGTAATGCCAATGCTTCATCTTTAGCATTGGTGTGTAGTGATTGACATCCACCTAGCACTGCAGCAAGCGCTTGTATGGTGACTCGGATTACGTTGTTCTCAGGCTGCTGAGCTGTTAATGCTACCCCAGATGTTTGGGCGTGAAATCTCAACCATTGTGATCTTTCGTTTAGTGCTCCATAGGTGTTCTTTAGTTCTTTCGCCCATATTCTCCGTGCTGCACGGAACTTCGCAACCTCTTCGAACAGATTGTTATGGACGTTAAAGAAGTGGCTGAACCTAGGTGCGAATGAGTCAATATCTAGGCCGCGATCGATGCAGTGCTGTATATACTCAAATCCGTCTGCTAGTGTGAATGCTAATTCTTGTACGGCATTTGCTCCGGCTTCCCTAATATGGTATCCGCTCACGCTGATGGGATTCCATAATGGCATATGTTTTGTCGCAAATTCTATAGTGTCGGTTACTAGGCGCATCGAGGGCTCAGGCGGGAATATGTATTCGTTTTGGGCAATGTATTCCTTGAGTATGTCATTTTGTAGGGTTCCACCTAACTTAGCTATAGGAATACCACGTGTTTCCGCAAGTGCTATATACATTGCCCAAATTATCGCAGCTGGGCTATTTATAGTCATAGACGTCGTAATTTTATCTAGCTCTATCCCTTCGAATAATGTCTCCATATCTGATAGAGATGAGACTGCTACTCCACACTTTCCGAATTCTCCTGATGCTCGCTGGTCATCCGTGTCGTAGCCGTATAACGTAGGCATATCAAAAGCTACGCTCAGTCCGGTCTGGCCATTATTTAAAAGGAATTTAAATCGTTCGTTGGTTTCCTCTGGTAGTCCGTACCCGGCGAACATACGCATCGTCCAGAGTCGACTTCTGTAGCCATTGGGATGAATGCCACGTGTGAAAGGATATTCTCCAGGGAAGCCATTATCGTTCCACGCTATACTGTCGGCCAAATCCGTTGGGGTGTATAGCGGGTTTACATTTATTTGCGATAGAGTTTTGTATTTAGATTTTCGTTGGGGGAAAGAGTCTGATTTAAGCTGCCAATCGTGAACTAAATTTTCTAGTTGCTGCTTGTTGTTCGTACTCAAAACATCACTCTGAAAACAAGAATTTATGCTTGCCAATTATTAAACGAGTTTAACAAATCTTCGTTTGCCCACCTTAATTATGTCACCGGTGTGCCAGGAAGTAATCTGGTTGTTATCAAGAATAGCTGCTTCTTCGTATTCTCTAATCAACTCAACTGCTTGCTGATTAATTAATCTTTTGGCTTCGCTGCTGCTAGCTGCTAGCCCTGTTTCTACTAGTAGTTTGTTCAGGGGGGTAGGTTGAGAGCTTAACAGGTTTGATACATCGTATGTGGGTATGTCGATAGGTATATTGCGGCCTTGTACTACAGACTCGAATCTGGTCTGTGCGTCAGTGGCCGATTCACGTCCATGAAAAGAATTGGTGATATCCCAAGATAACTGCTTTTTGAATTCCATTGGGTTTGCGCGGTCTTCTGATATTTCTGCGGAAATGGCGTCTAGATCTGATGTTTTTATATCAGTCAGATACTCAAAATATGGAACTATCAGGTTATCCGGTAGGGACATGATTTTCCCGTACATATCATCGGCGGATTCTTCTAATGCAATATAATTACCAAGGCTTTTGCTCATTTTTTGTACACCGTCTGTGCCAACTAGTATCGGCATTAAGAAGCATTGTTGAGGTTTTTGCCCCATCATTCCTTGGAGTTCTCTTCCTACCAGAAGATTGAACATTTGGTCGGTGCCACCGAATTCAACGTCTGATTCGATGGCTACTGAGTCATAAGCTTGCAGTAGTGGGTACAACAATTCCGTAATTGCAATCGGTTTGTGTTCGCTAAAGCGTTTCGCAAAATCGTCTCGTTCCAAAAACTGCGCTACTGTAAATTTACTTGTTAATCCCAATATGTCAGATAGCGTAAACTTTCCAAACCATTCGCTTTGCCATTCAACTTGAGTGCGGTCCTGGTCTACGACCTGAAAAAATTGCCTCATGTATGACTCAGCGTTTGCGACTACTTGTTCGTGGGTTAGCATGGGACGTGTAGCAGATTGTCCGCTCGGGTCGCCGATCTGTGCAGTCCAATCTCCGACAATAAGTATTACCTGATGTCCTAAATCTTGCAGTTGGCGCAGTTTTCTTAGTCCTACTACATGACCTAGGTGTATATCTGGGCGACTAGGATCGAATCCCATTTTCAATCTGAGGGGTTTGCCACCCTTAAGCATCTCAATAAATTCCGTTTCGGAAATTATTTCTTTCACACCTTTTCTAGTGATGATATCGAGTTCGGATTCGCTAATCACTATCAGCTCCTTCTAACGCGGTCAAGATAGCTCTTGTATTCGTCACATCTGCGTTTACCTGATGTATTAATGATTCTATATTCGCAAAAGCTTCTTGTCCTCTGATACGTTCAACGAATTTTAGATCGATATCTTGGCCATATAAATCTCCTGAAAAGTCTAATATATAAGCTTCAACAAGCCTTTCGCTTAGCCCAAATGTAGGCCGTATGCCTATACTAGTAGCGGACATGTATCTCTTTCCGTTTATGTGAGCCCAAGCCGCAAAAATGCCATCACCCGGGAGTAGTAATTCTTCGTTTATACTCAGATTGGCTGTGGGAAATCCTAGTTCCCTCCCTCGCTTATCTCCATGTACTACTTGCCCTGATAAAAGGAAACGTCTTCCGAGTAAACTATTAGCGTGAACAATATTTCCATCTGATATGGATTGCCTGATAATACGGCTTCTGATTGTAAGTCCGTTCTCTGTATATGGGGTTATTGTTCGCACCCAGAATCCCATTTCATGCCCCAATTGTTCTAAAAGCTTGGCATCTCCCTCTCTGTTTTTTCCAATAGCACAATCAGGACCAAGGACTAAGCCTTTCATATTTAACAAATCCACCAGCATCTGGGCAAAATCTCGAGCAGTGACTTCGGACAAGCTTTTACTAAAATCGAGTGGGACTACGATCTTCACCCCTTGATCTTTCAAAAGTTGAATTTTTCGGGAGGTGGAAGTCAGGAAGCTTACTTTAAAATCAGGGTTAATTATTGATGCTGGATGATTAATGAAAGTTACTACAGCTGAGTCATGGTCCGGTGGCGATAACGCGAGTAATTCGCTTATTAAATAGCAATGCCCTCTGTGAACTCCGTCAAATACACCAATGGTTACTGTTGTATTTCTTTCAGAAGCAGCATCCGCCAATTGTTGGCGATACCTCATGATAATCTTGTCTCTCTGTGTAATAGTAATATCAAACCTTCGTTCATTGTAATGCTTCGCGAGGCAATAAGGAAGGTTGCGGGCATAAAACATAATCTTAAACGAAATTGTCAGAGAGAATTTTCAAATCTCCGGAAATCGGTAATTTATGTTACTGTCGAAAATACAAACCACACGGTATATTTAAGCTACTTTCGGTGTATACGACGGGTGGATGCAACTCACTACAGAATTGCTCGAAATCCGTATGTGGAATGCTGGAAAATATGTAAACGTTTTGGATATCATGCCTTCTAAAGCCTCAATGAGAGTAATTGGTGGGACTGCGAAAGGGCGGCGGATTAGAGGTACTCTCTCTCCAAAGGCTCGTCCTACAACTGAACGCGTACGGTCGGCTATTTTTAATATATTAGACCCTTACACGTTTATAGATCAGAAAGTTTTGGATTTATTCGCAGGTTCAGGAAGTCTCGGTATTGAGGCTCTGAGTCAGGGAGCAGCATGGGTGGATTTTGTGGAAATCGATAATAATCAGTGTCAGGTTATCCAATCAAACCTAGAGGGCACAGGCTTCAAGGAGAAGTCGAGTATTCGATGCGGGGATGTGAATCGTGTATTACCCAGGCTTGAAGGTCCTTATCGGTTGGTTATGTTGGACCCTCCGTATAGATTAGAGACTACTGCCAATGTTATTCAAAGCATCTCTGATTCTGACCAACTGTTAGAAGTCGGAAGTACAGTTATCGTAGGCCATTCGAGGCATACCGAACTGGCAGAGACATATGGTTCTCTGTACCTTGAATCCCATCGTCGGTATGGAGATAACGTGCTGGAGTTCTATTCAAAAAGGTAATCGTATATATGGTAACAGCTATTTATCCAGGGACATTTGATCCCGTAACACTAGGG
>PBPE01000110.1 GCA_002724585.1 Dehalococcoidia bacterium
ATTCTTCTGTCAGATCTTGCTGTAGGAACTGTTCGTTCCTAGTACCGTGTGTAAAATAAGTAGTTCTTGCCATTAGCCAATCATGTCAAGTGGTGGTGTTTCGTAACTACGGATCATCTCATCCTCAAGTTTCTCAACTGCTTGCTTACCTTCATTATAAATGAACTCACCATTCATAGTAATTCCACCAGGTAATTGTGCTCCTTGGAACTTAATTAAATTAGATCCCCACTGCCTCTTAATAAGTGCAGTAACATATCTCTTCATCCAAAGATCATTATATACAGCAGCTGTATTGGTAGGGTCGATTGCACGATAACATTCCAATATCAAGAAATCATTCTCTTTTACATCAGTTTTAAAATCAAGATCCAAATAAAGTCTATCTCCTCTCATCTGGAATCTAGTTTGCTTCTGTCCTTCCAGTAAGAAATATATGTCTTCCAACCTACGGTTAACCATTTCGTAAGTAAGAATTTCTGTATTAGTTAGATCCCAAAGATCATTTAATCTCCACTGATATCTAACATCAAATAAGTTTGTGACATTCTTAGATACGAAATCAAATACTTTTATAACACTAGTAACATGCTCAGGAACTTTAAGATAATTATTTTGTTCTTCCCAATTAACTGATATTGCTGATGAAGTTGCAGCTGCTACTGCTGTAGTTGTATCAGTAGTCATGTCATCAATCATGGCCTGTGTGAACTTCACTTTTAAATGAGTTCTGATATAACCGTCCATGTGACGTTCATTATAAAACTGGATGGCATCATCCACTAGATCAGATATCTGATCATCTTCAATGTTTATTTCTAGAACAGGGGCACCATTTTGACGAAGTGCGTAATCAATAAGTCCCTGCCTTGTGGAAGGAGAAGCCATGTCTTAAGTTGGGTTAACGTTGAATCTAATTCTCACTAGATATGTAGTATTTGCATCAAGATTAACATTATTAGGTAGTGTGTATGCTACTTTGTTAGTCGAGTTACCAAGAGATTGATGTAGAATAGTTGTAAACTGTGGGTTAGATACAGGTACTTCTACATTAGGAGCAAATTGCCAGTCACTAGATGTATGCTGATATCCAGTCTTCATTGCAATAGGATCAACATTAATCGTTGGATTAAATGCTGGTGTTATTACTTGAATGTCTGGTTGATCAACAATTGGAGTTGAGAAATTAGCAGCAGAAGTATATGCACTCTCTAGTCCATTATTATCTCTGAATTTAACCTGAATAAAGTATGCTGTATCAAAATCCAAAACTGATACAGGAACAGTAAAGGTTGTTAAGTTACCTGTGTCACCCTGAACAAACGTTCCTGCAGTATCATATACAGTTACGTTATCACTAGTTCTTCTTATCCTCCAGAATGTAGAGTAATGAGTTGACCCTGCATATTCCTGAACAAAAGCAGAAGTAGTAATAACTGGTTGTCTTGAAAGTGTCTTAGTAGTATCAGCATCAATAAATGGAGTTACAGATACTGGTCCAGATACAAACTCAGATTCATTAACAGTAAGAGTTACCGCATTAGAAGTTACTGTAGTTGCCTCAGCATTAGATAAAACAACTCTAAACTGTTCAGATGGATTTGTTGGGAATACAGTTGCTGGTGTAGTGTAACTAGAAGCATTAGCTCCATTAATATTAGACCATGATCCACCAGAGTTGACTGAATTCTGCCACTGATATGAAATTACATCACTTGTAATTGCAGCAGTAATACTAAAGGTTGCAGTCTGCCCTTCAATAACGGATGTATCAACTGGTTGCTGACTAATAGAAATAACTCTCAGAACAGTTAATAATCCATGGTCTGAAGTTATATCTCCAGCAGATCCAACAAGAGAAACCACACAACGATAGCGATCATCATCGTCATCAGCATGTACTAATGTTGGTGTTGTATATGTATTGTTAGTTGCACCACCTACAGACGCATAGTTTGAACCATTATCATCAGATCTTTCCCACTGATATGTTGGTGTTCCACTACTTGATGTTGCAGTAATTGAGAATGCTGCAGTTGCACCTTCATTTGCAGTTGGGTTAGAAGGTTGTGCTGTAATAGAGAATGTTCTTTGTACAGTTAAAGTTGCATTATTTGTATATGCAGAGTTGGATGCTCCAGTTGCATCTAACTTACAACGATATAAATCTTGGTTATCATCAGCATATGTTAATGCAGCAGTTGTATATGATGCAGATGTTGCCGAACCAATATCACTCCAGTTAGATCCAGCATCATCAGATTTCTGCCACTGATATGTTACTGAAGGTTCGTGGTGTGATTGACCTTCAAATCCTCCACCTCCTCCTCCAGCAGGAGTTGTAAAGGTTTCTGTATCAAATGATGAACTAGCAGCATTACCACCAAAAGGTTGCATAGTAACATCACCCAAGCAAGTGAACGTTGCAGTAGCATTTTCATTGACTGTAGCATCGGATGGATGAGTTGAAACAACTACAGTTACAGTTTCTACTTGTAATGTAGCAGCATTACTAGGTATAGTTGTTGCACCTGGACATGCAAGTAAACAACGATATTGATTCTCGTCGTATGTTGTAGTTAATGTAGGTGTTGTATATGTTGCTGTTGTACCTCCAGTTCCTTCAGTAACATCAGACCATGAAGCACCAGCAGTAATAGAACCCTGCCACTGGTATGTAATATCACCTGCGTCATTGTCAGATGTAGTTGCAGCAACTCCAAACTGTTCTTGACCACCAACAGCACCAGTAGTATTCGTTGGTTGTGCAGTAATACTAATTGTTCTTGTTACTAAACTTCTAGCAACAGAAGAAGTTACATTTGCTGCACCTGAAGCAGATAAAATACAACGATAGTAATCTCCATAACTATCATCGTATGTAGTAGAACCAGTAGTATATGTTGATGAGGTAGCTCCACCTATAGCAGTATAACTTACTCCATCACCATTCTCTGATTTCTCCCACTGATATGAGATAGGAGCAGAATCAAGAGTACTAGCAGCAACAGTAAATGATGCAGCTGCAGGTGCAACTGGAGCTGAATCTACTGGTTGATTACTTATAGTAATAGTACGGAATACTGTTAGGGTAGCAGCAGTAGTATATGCAGGAACTACAGCAGTAGTTGTATCTAACTTACAACGATATTGGTAAGTGTTCTTGGCAAAATCATCATCAACAGTAAGTGTATTAGTAGTAGCTCCACTATATCCACCACCATTAGAAACATCAGACCAACCTACACCACCATTACTTGAGAACTGCCATTGGAATGTAATGGTAGATCCATCAGAACTAATACCAGATACAGGACCAAACGTAGCAGTATTTCCAGATCCAGCTTCTACTGAAGCATTAGTTGGGTGTTGGGTGATTGTAACTAGAACACCAGTTCCTGTTGTGGTGAAATTATAAGATTGAGCATTACCAGTAATGTTCTCAGTTACAGTAAAATTAAATGTTGTGTCAAGATAATCAGAAGTTACAGTACCACTTAGAATACCTGTAGAACTGTCAAGAGCAAGACCAGATGCACCTATGGCATCTCCACTAAGACTATATGATTCTTGAGTTGGTTCACTTGCAAACGTTGTTCCATTCAATCCAAGATCTATATTAACACTTGCACCATTGGCAAATGGAGATCCACTTATTGCACCTGAAGATGCTTGCCATGTTACATTAGTATCAATATATGGGAAGAATACACCACGCTTCGTTGTGAGAGGATCTGTATTAGCATCATACTTAAAGTCAACACCACTATCTACTGGGAAATATATGACATTAGTATAAGTTCCTGTACCAGCAGCTTCTTGTACATCAGTTTGAGATCTTAAAGTTGTTTCTGTCAGAATAACTCCATCTGTACCCTCATGATATTTTTCCTCTGGGTTTATCAGAGCAAGATAGTTATTCGATCCACCACCAGTTGTACCAGCATTAGCAACACTTTGAGCCTGAATGGTAATAGTATTATTAACAGCACTCTCTGCCTGAATATTCAACCATCCAGATTGAGATAGTAGAGCAAGATCAATACCACCAACAGTTAATGATCCAGTTGATCCTGTAGTTCTCAATTGAACTTTCTTACCAACATTACCAATGAAATGTGCTGCATCAGCAGGATTAAATGAAACTACAACATAGTCAGAACCATTTGAAGTTTCAAATGGATCCGCTGGAAGCTTCTTATCTATTATACTATTGACTGGATAATTACCATGAGCACCCTTGGTAATATCACCATTGCTATCTGAGACAGATCTGCAGAATTCTTTTGCCTGACCTGTTATATTATTTGTATTAAGAGTAAAACCATTCTTACCACACCATGCTGCAATAATACCAGAAACTATTGGACATGAGAATGATGTACCATTTATGGTACTGTAATTTGCTGTACTTGTATATGGTGTATTAGCAGTCCAGTCATATGTTGGAGATAAGATTCTAGCACCAGGAGCAACAGTAGTTACACCAGCACCATAGTTTGAGAAGTCTGCCCATCTATCATTATATTCTGTAGCACCAACACAAATCTTTTTCTGATCAGTATCTACTGTGTTAATACCACCTGTAGGATTATCTGAATAACCAGCAGTTCTTGATCCAGCAATAGCTTTGGTTTGCATTGGTCCTACAAACACATCACTACTGTTCTTAAATCCATTACCTGCAGATCGACATACAATTATACTATGACTATCTGAAATAGTTCCTTCAATATCATCTAGTATTTCTTCATCAGTACCACTATCACCACCAGCATCATTTAATTCAACATAAGGATAGTTTTCATTAGGTATAGTAGGACCAAATGAAGCATTGATAATTGCAGGTCTAGTATTACCTTTATAATCAACATGACCAGAATCATTATGATCAATGACTGCTTGATAAGCACTTAAAATAGCAGTAAATGATCCAGAGTTACTAGAATTAAATGCTTTAGCTGCATATATTTTTGCATTCTTAGCGACACCTGCAGTTCTACCAGCAGCTAGAATAGCACAATAAGTTCCGTGACCATTATCATCTTCATTATTAGTTCCATAAGAACCAGAATAATTAGACATCTGGAACACTCGATAGTTCTGTTGCTCAGAAGCACCGTTCAAATCTGATACAAAATCAGGATCATATAATTCTGGATGTAAAGCAGCGTTGTTACCAGTTGGTCTACTTGCTCCACGAACACCAGTATCAATTACATATATGTCAACACCATCACCTGTTTGAGTATAACTATATTCTCCGTTTAAGTATTGTCTATCCTGCTTTGTAATTCTATCTAAGTGCCAGAAGTCATGTACATTAACACTACCATACCTACTAATAGGAGAATATGAATACCTACCCATATTACTATGAGCAGTACAATAATAGAATAAGACTGAAGGAGTTGAAGCACTTATGGATAAAACTGTAGTACCATCTGTACCTGGTGTACCAGCAGTAGTTACTCCTGTTGAAAACTCTGTACCACCTGTAGTATGAGTTCCATCTGGTGTTATAGAAAATCTAAATGGATGACCAGCGTTTGAAGCGTCAGACTGATCGAATGTGTATGTACCACCTTGAACAAAACCAGTTAGGTTTGAAAATAAAGAATAAGTTCCAGTGGGACTACTAGAAAATACAAAGAGATCATTACCACTAAAATTTTGTACCTTCACATACATGGTACCTGAACCAGTGGTGGTTAGGTTTCTAGTATTACTTGTGGTTGAAGACTCAGCAGAAGTATTAGTATCTAATGTATCTGAATTATCTACAGATAAAGTAGCACCTGTGTCAACAGGATCTATAGAAAATTTATCATCAGCATCCCAAGTACACTTCTTGACTGGCCCCAAAGCATTCAGCTTTTCAAGCAATCCACTTGAATACTTATCTGGACAATCAAAAGTTATGATTGCGAAACTTCTAAATGATTCTACAAAGGTGAGATAACCGTATAATTTGAGAATTGCTGCAGCAGCGGAATCCAAACTATAATTATCAGATACCCTAACGACTACCCTCTTCATTCTAACTGGCACTATTATCCTTCAGTTGTATTTATACTGAAAAAATTGGATAGTCTTTTTTCCATTTCATAAAAGAATTCATCATCCCATAGGAAATTAGCAATAATCCTCATAGACTTATTCCTAGTCTTTGTTAGAACTATTCCTGATTCCTGCAATTCCTCCTGACTTAAATCCCTATGTGCATCTAAAGAGAGTAGCAAACCACTAAGCCTATACCCTGTAATATAATTTTTATTTAATAAACTTTCAGAAACAGATCTGAGTTTATCTTCTATACCTTGGCATTTACTAAACAAATTCTCACGTACAATAATATCATTAACTGTATTCATAGCAGATATACCTGTCATGGTAGGTTGCCAAGTATGCCCCCAAGTCCAATCCTTTTTCTTTATTACATCCCCAACCTTCTTATTAGCAACAGCACAACCAAGAGGTGTGTATCCAGCAGTTAAAGATTTACCCAATGCAGATATATCAGGTTGTACTCCATACCTCTTATATCCATGGTAATCTCCACCCTTACCCCAACACACTGCACAATCATCACTCATCATAAGGATATCATTCTCATCACATATATGACGAATCATTTTCCACCAAGATTTTGACCATGGAATACCACCATTGATCCATGGTAAAGTTTCCATAACTATACATCCAATCTTTCTCCCACAACAATTATATGACTTAATAACAAGATCCAAATACTTAAGTGCTTTCTCCTCAGCCTTTGCTTGATCCTTTACATCTTTCCATATAGGAGTTGGTACCTTCTTCAGTCTCTTACTTACACTATCAACTTCACTCATATCTCTAGTGAGGAATGTTGTTCCATGATAGCTTGGTGTGAAGGTAACTATGTAATTACTTTGATTGCCCCAATACTGATCATTCATTTTGATTGCAGCTTCAACTGCAGATGATCCAGATATAGCCCAAGACAAAACATCCCAGTTGCCTGTTGAGC
>PBPE01000111.1 GCA_002724585.1 Dehalococcoidia bacterium
AACACTTCGCCTCAAGGACTGCGTACGTTACTGTCTCCTTTAGGCGATTCTATACTCACAACCGAGTTTGATAGTTCCGTTAAACTGCATATACACACCGCAATGCCACAAGAGGTTATCCGGACAGCTTTGAGATCCGGACATCTGACAGGCCTGATGATACAGAACATGGATGACCATCAATCGTTACAAGAAGCTCCAATTCCTGAGACCGGCAAAGAACAAACCAGTTGCCTGATCAGCATAACCGACGACGGATTCGCAGACGTATTTGAAGAATCCGGACTAGCATTTAATATTCACACTGAAACGGACGATCCTAGATTCCTATCGTCATTAGCTCAAGTCATCGAAAGAACTCTGTGCGCGAACATCATTCTGATGGCGACAAGTGTGCCTCAGTCTCAATTAGTCCAATACTTGGACGAATCGAGCATATGCGGGAGAACAATAAGGACCTTAATATTTCCCAATCCCGTACATGCAATTGCCGCAGCCCTTGCCTTTAACCCTTATCAAACAACAAGCGCTAATATAAAACGTATGTCTTTACAAGCGTCTGACACTTTTTGTATCTCAATTCATTCAACAGACACAAGCCGGTTATCAATTTATGATTCCCAATCCCGTAATCAACTTCAATATATCTCTACTATTGAGGGTAATGAGGTTTCACGTCACTCAGAGATTCCTGCACTAATAGAAGCATCGCTTCCAGATCTGGAAGCATATCTCGACCCTATCATCACTATCTACAGAGGGGCACATGTATCGGAAACCGACGCAAATGACCTGTTTATGGAACTTGAGCGCAAATATCCCAACACGAGTATTAGTATGTTATTCGCAAATCAGTCAAACTCACTGTATTTGGTATCATTAGAATAACCTTAGACTGGAGGCGAAATGACTATCTCCATTATTACTGACAGTGCATCAGATATACCGAAAGATTTATCCGAAGCCCTTGGAGTCCGGATAGTCCCTTGCCATGTCTTAATCGATGGTAATGATTATAGAGATGGCATAGACATTTCCACTGAAACTTTCTACGATCGCCTCCAGAACTCCCCAACTTTTCCGACTACATCGCAGCCTAGTATTGCAGAATTCCAAGCCCTATATCAGGAAGAATTGAATAAAGGGCACGACATCATATCGATTCATGTTTCAAGCAAACTCAGCGGCACTGTCAATTCGGCATTACAGGCAAAATTAGCATTGGGCAATCCTCCAAATATAATAATCATCGACTCCAAGTTAGCATCATTCGCATTGGGATTAGTCACCATGCGAGCCATCGAGCTATCAAAACAACAGCAAGACTTGGGAGCTATTCAAAACTCGATAGTGGACCTATGCAATAAGACTCACTGCATAGTAGCTCTAGATACGTTAGACAACCTATATAGGGGCGGGCGTATTGGTAAAGCACAAGCGTTTCTGGGAGGAATGCTAAGCGTAAAACCTATACTGCACTTGAAGGATGGGGAAGTGCATCCACTGGAACGCTCACGTAGCCTTGCAAGGGCCACAAACAGACTCAGTCAGATGTTTGAAGAATACCTTCCTGTCACAGATGTAGGAATTATTCATAGTACTAACGCGGATAATAGCGTCAACTTGTTGAAACTCTTGAGCACCACTGACTCCCCCATTAAGCCGATAATCAGCCAATTTGGACCCACTCTGGGCACGCACGTCGGACCAAATGCAGTGGGTATTTGTTTCATCACTTCAAGCTAGCCTCAGGGTTTCTAGGCGACCACCAACTCAATAATTTGTGCGATGATATAATCATTTGGAAGTATACCCAATAACAAAGTTGTTCGAAAAACACCCACATCGTGCAAACTCAATTCGTTAAGTGTATTATGCCGTCAAAGCAAGAGACACCGACAAGCTGGCTAACAATCTTTTCGCACATACTTAAACTTGAGCAGACAAGAGAGTATGACAACAAATCAGTCGCTGGTGGTCTGGACCGCTTTCTATCCCATTGGCATACAGAATTAACTTCTCTCCTCCAATTAAATAGACATCTCCCGACTGACTTCCCCATAACTTATTCAGATTTTAATAAACAGCAACGCCAAGAATGGGTCACCAACTGGCTAGAGGCTCTCGACACCGAAGGCACTGCCCTGTCACAGGCCCAGCCTCATATGGATAATACAAATTATAGGGACACTTTTTCTGCCCCTCCCATGACATCAGGCAGTGCGACCAATAACATCCCAAATTCCAACATTATCCCGAAAATCAGTACTCGGCTTAATCCTGATGTGCCTGTTGACAGACTTAGAGGCATCAGCGCAAAGATCAGTGAACGTTTTCAAAAGCTTGGAGTCAGTTCTATACGGGACTTACTTTACTTTTTCCCCCGCCGACACATTGACTATTCGCAAATTCAATTGATTGCAAACCTCATCCCAGATCAAGAAGTCACACTTCATGGTGTGGTATGGGAATCGCGGGTCGTCAACATGGGCTCCGGAGGAAAATTGAAAGCTACTGAGGCAATCATCAGTGACGAGTCGGGAAACTTGAAGATCACCTGGTTCGGACAATCTTTTTT
The DNA here is from genome assembly GCA_002724585.1 of Dehalococcoidia bacterium. Classification (GTDB taxonomy): domain Bacteria; phylum Chloroflexota; class Dehalococcoidia; order Lucifugimonadales; family UBA3495; genus UBA3495. The sequence goes on from PBPE01000111.1 coordinate 2,579, forward strand.
AGCGCGCACTATAAAAGCCAACTCTAGGATAGCAGTCAGCGGAAAGGCGACCATCTACAGAGGCCAAATAGGATTGCAATCCCCAGAATACGACATTCTAACTGACTCCGGAACTCCCCTAAACACCAGTAGACAAGTACCAGTGTATCCATTAACTAATGGAATTACCTCCCGCAACCTCAGACGATTCATGTGGCAATGCCTATCCGAATGGCTACAGGGCATTACTGACCATGTCCCACCAGAAATTACAGAACGCTGCGATTTGATACCATTACAGGACGCCATTGTACAAGCACATTTTCCATCTGATGAAGTCACACTAGCAAACAGTAGAAGGAGATTGGCTTTTGACGAACTTTTTATTTTACAGATTGCGGTTTTGCGTCGCCGTGCAGCGTTACAGAAGACAGACTCTAGTATCTCTATAACGCCCGATCAACAAGTGGTCAAATCCTTTGAAGACTCGCTGTCCTTTCCCCTTACTCCGGCTCAAAAACGGTGCATAGACGAAATACTTGCAGATTTGTCCGAAGGCCATTCTCCCATGAACAGGCTTCTTCAAGGGGAAGTCGGTAGTGGCAAGACTATCGTTACACTAACGGCATTAATTGCAACAATTACCAGTGGTTACCAAGGTAGCATAATGGTTCCGACCGAAGTATTGGCTGAGCAACATTTCCAAACTATCAAAAACTTATTTGAAGAAGCCAATCCAGGCAGTACAAACAACAACATTCTCACGATAGCGTTGCCTTCATCGGATAAACCCATGCAAGTTGCCTTATTAACAGGGAGTACTAGGGCTCGAGCAAAGTCTGAAATAATCGCCAAATTAAAAACATGCGAGATAGATCTCGTCATCGGAACACACACTTTGATCGAATCGGAGATTGACATTCCCAAGCTTGGACTCGCTGTCATGGACGAACAACATCGTTTTGGTGTATTACAGCGGTCTGAATTAAAGCAGAAGGGCAGTGATGCCCCCCATAGTCTTGTAATGTCAGCTACTCCTATTCCAAGAACTTTGTCCCTCACTCTCTATGGAGATCTAGACGTCTCAACTATCGATACACTACCTCCCGGGCGTCAAACTATACAGACCCGTTGGATCGGTCCCGACCGCCGAGAGATAGCCTACGGGTTTATCTCAAAACAAATCGAATCAGGCCGGCAAGCATTCATTATCTATCCCTTAATTGATGAATCGGACTCGATAGAAGCAAAATCCGCTATAGAAGACCATAAAACCCTTTCCCAAGACATATTCACTCAGTGGAATGTCGGGCTACTACATGGCCGCATGTCAGCTAAAGAAAAGGACAAAGTCATGCGAGCGTTCCGAGACAAAGAAATCCATATACTCATATCAACAGCTGTAGTAGAGGTAGGCATCGACATCCCAAACGCTACTGTGATGATGATAGAGTCCGCGGATCGATTCGGGTTATCTCAGCTTCATCAGTTCAGAGGTCGCGTTGGTAGAGGGGAACATAAGAGCTACTGCATCCTGGTATCCGATGACCCATCTGAACTAGCCAAGGAGCGATTAGCGGCGTTAGAAACGATCAATGACGGTTTCAAATTAGCCGAAGTTGACCTAGAACTGCGAGGTCCAGGCGATTTCTTTGGTACGCGTCAAAGTGGCCTACCTGACTTAAAGATGGCCAAACTATCCGACAGGGATATATTAGAAACCGCCCGAAAAGAAGCCGGTGCTCTATTAAATGAAGATCCCGAACTGTCGTTAGCCAAGAACGCCGGTATAAACGAAAGAGTCCATGCTTTTTTAAGCAGGGTAACAGATGAATCTACATAGTATCAGTCAGGCTTGCCTAGTCTACGATAAATCTGTATCCCACATTCCAAATCGTTTCTAAATATACTCGATCAGAGTCCTCAACTTTAGATCTCAGCCTCCTTATGTGTACATCCACAGTCCTAGTTCCACCCAAATAATCATACCCCCAAAGCGTGCTAAGCAAGGCTTCCCGTGTATACACGCGACCAGGATTAGAGGCTAATAAGGCTAATAATTGAAATTCTTTGTATGTAAGGGCAACTTTTGCACCAGACAACGTGACTTCATATCTTTCGAGATCGATCGCCAATTCTCCAATTCTTACTACGTTTTCCCCGGGTGGTCCCGCAAGCCTATAGATAGCTTGTTTTACTCTTAACCCCAATTCCTTGGAGGTACTTGGTGACAGGATCAATTCATCAGGGTTTAGCGAATAGTCGTAGTCATCAGCGAAGTCCATTGGTAATGATAAGACTGACGGCATTTTGAGTTGTCGGGCCTTTTCCAAGACGCGGAGTGCACATTGTCTGGTAACTGTTCCCACATCAATGAGTACGGCATCCATTGCAACGGTGTCGCACAAATCAGAGAAGCTGTCCGCTTCGTTACAGACTTGAAATTCAATCCCTATTTCCCGTAGATCAACTGCTAAACTACTGTTTCCGCCGTTGACGTTCTCTATCAAACAAATATTAGGCACTAATGTCACTTCTTTCGCGGAATAGAACCCGATTATATCTAGCTCAGACCGCCTTTGCCACCTTTCCAAGATTGACGGGGCGGTAAACACCCCATACCATGTGTCCTAAGACAGGTGTAGGAGAAACAGCCATGGGTGACACTTCTCCAAAGCATGGAATGCCTACAGACATTCGCCTTGCGATTAGATCGGGCAGAATCAATAGTGTGACATCCGGATTAGCGGAAGGATATGTGCAGGCCAATGTAGTAATATTGCCAAAATCTCTCTCCTTCGATTTCTTATTGTTTTGCCAGCGCAATCCAAAACCCTGTCCACTATTGGAAGTCATCGAGCCAGGCCAATATGCTCCAAACTTAACATGCACTGGGGCTGATATACGGTACGACGTACCTTTATACAACATATATCGTGACGGGGAATTATCTGAACCCTGCCAATCCATCGAACACATCTGGAGCAAGGACCTCGTATCTTTTCTCATAGGCTGCAGCTTCTCTTTTGAAAATGCATTAAAGCAGGCGAATATACCACTACGACACCAAGACATGAAATGCAATGTCCCGATGTACAAAACATCCATTCCTACCGTCACCGCGGGTATATTCTCAGGACCCTTAGTGGTCAGCATGCGTCCCATCAAACGTAGCCATATTTCCAAGGCCGTGCAAGTGACATCCAGATTTCCTGACACACACGGCGCTCCAATACACATAGGGGCCCCTGAGACCATAGGTATTGCAGATCTCGCAAACCCGGACTATGGAGATCCTGTAACCATTCTTGATGATGAAGAACCGGTATTCTGGGCATGTGGAGTGACCCCTCAGGCTGCTGCTATAGTATCTCAGCCCGAGCTCATGATCACACATGCTCCGGGACATATGCTCATAACAGATAAAACAGACAACGATTTCTCGATCTTCTAAATATAAAATACTTAAGAACAAACTAGCCTAACATGAACATTAATGTGAACTCCATCGAATCAGTCATACTATCCGATGACAGGCGTGGCATTTCAGAAATAAGTCACCACCTGAACTCAGACTTCTGCTCATCCGCCGCTACTTTAACTCTGAATCATCAAGGACATGTCCTAATAACTACTGGTTTCTATATAGCTTCCGCCCAAGCCGCCGAGACAGATGGCCCTCCAGGCGCTTTAGCGATTGGGAACGCACTACAGCGCCTCGGATTCACAGTTGCATACGTTTCAGACCTCCACTTATCACCGTTGTTGTCCGAGTACGCAGGTGAGAATTCTAAGGTGATAGATTTTCCAATTACTAATCACTCCTACAGTCGAACATTTGCGGCAGAGTTGATTTCACAAGAAGCTCCTGATTTGCTAATTTCTGTTGAGCGATGCGGGCCTACAGCAAATGACACGTATTTGAATATGCGTGGTGTCGACATTTCTAATCATACTGCACGTATCGATAGCATCTTCCAATTCGGGATCCCATCTATAGGCATAGGAGACGGAGGAAATGAAATCGGTATGGGGTCCCTAGCCCACACAATCCCAAATGTGCAAACACTACCACCAGAGCCCTGCGTAACTAAAACAAATGAGATTATATTGGCCAGCGTATCAAATTGGGGGGCGTACGGACTTGTCGCAGCACTTTCAAACCAGGTTGGCGAGAAACTATTGCCATCTCTAACATCGGAGCGCCAGCTAATCAAATCATTGGTACAAAGAGGATTAGTCGACGGAACGAACGGGCACAGTAGTTACAAGGTAGATGGATTCACACTGGATGACAATGCTCAAATTTTAGCGGCTCTGGCTGAATTCTCGTAGAGCATTCAGAACGCACGCCAGACGCTATAAAGTCTGTTTTTCAAGAGCCAGTATGCGTCGCAGATCCAGCATCTCATCCCTTACTGCTGCGGCTTTCTCGAATTCCAAGTTTCGAGCAGCTTCTTTCATCTGAACTTCCAAATCCTTAACAACCCTGAACATGTCATCAGTAGACATCTGTTCTCTGACTCGAACGTGCGAGGGTTTTTCGTCGGATGACAACTTAATGGCTTCGGTTATGTCATGAACAGCTTTCTGTATGCTCTTTGGTTCTATGCCATTATCCGAGTTAAACTGATCCTGTATATTCCTACGCCTCTCGGTCTCAGATATAGCAACCTTCATAGAATCAGTCACCCGATCGGCATACATAATCACATGCCCTTCTGCATGTCGCGCTGCTCTTCCAATAGTTTGTATGAGCGAAGTCGTCGATCTGAGATACCCTTCTTTATCAGCATCTAAAATTGCTACAAGACTAACTTCCGGAAGATCTAACCCTTCCCTCAGAAGGTTAATACCGACGATAACGTCATATACACCTAGCCGAAGGTCGCGAAGTATTTCGACACGGTTAAGGGTATCAATATCAGAATGTAGATAGTGGTTACGTACACCCATTTCCGAGAGATAATCCGCCAATTCTTCGGCCATACGTTTCGTTAGCGTTGTGATCAAACATCTCTGCTTATTGTCAACCCTATAGCGTATCTCTTTGAGCAGGTCATCTATCTGACCGTCGGTTGGTTTTACCTCTATGGTGGGGTCAAGTAACCCAGTTGGTCTTATCACTTGTTCCACGACCGAGTCACTATGCTCCTTTTCATAAGGCCCAGGAGTGGCAGACACGTACACCACTTGATTAATATGTGATTCAAACTCATTGAAATCAAGCGGACGATTATCTACCGCAGATGGAAGCCTGAATCCAAAATCTACTAGCGTATTTTTTCTGGCAACATCGCCGCGATTCATGCCTCTAATTTGAGGAAGAGTCATATGCGATTCATCAATGAACATTAAAAAATCTTCCGGAAAGTAGTCAAGCAGTGTCCACGGAGTAGAGCCACAGGTTATTGCTGTCTTGCCATTTTGAGCATTATGCCTCCGAGCTAAATGACACGCATAGTTCTCCACGCCGTGACAAAATCCTGCTTCAAGCAACATCTCAAGATCGTAATTAGTACGACTCTCCAAACGAGCTGCTTCCAACAATTTCCCATTTTCTTTCAGATCAATCAGCCTCTCAGACAATTCTAACTTTATGTCTTCGATGGCGAGTTGAAGACGTTCCTGAGTAGTCACAAAGTGCTTCGCCGGATATATTGCGGTGGCTCTACGCTCCGCTAACAACTCGCCTGTTAACGGGTCAATCTCAACAATTTTCTCAACCTCATCCCCGAAAAATTGAATCTGAACCGCTACTTCTTCATAGGCTGGCACGATTTCCACCGTATCACCCCTAACCCTAAACCTGCCTCTCGCCAAATCAAAATCATTCCTCTCATACTGCATGTCAACGAGTTGCCTGAGAAGTCTGCTACGGTTTCTGATCTCACCTACCTCTACATCAGCTACCAGATCAAAATAATCAGATGGGTCACCGAGTCCATAAATACATGACACCGACGCTACAATCAGTACATCACGGCGAGTCAGTAATGAAGTGGTGGCTGACAGGCGTAGTTTATCCAACTCCTCATTTACGCTGGCGTCCTTCTCAATATAGGTATCAGATTGGGGCACATAGGCTTCTGGTTGATAGTAATCGTAATACGACACAAAATATTCAACTGCATTTTTAGGGAAAAATTCCTTAAACTCCGTCGCCAGTTGGGCTGCTAGAGTCTTGTTATGCGCCAGCACCAGTGTAGGCCTTTGGACTTCCTGCACTATATTGGCCATCGTGAAAGTCTTGCCACTCCCGGTTACGCCCAGCAAAGTTTGCTGTCTCTCACTGTTATTCAGACCCTTAACAAGTCTCTCCACAGCTTCTGGTTGATCACCAGTCATACGGAAGTCAGCGACGAGTTCAAAATCTGGCACTAGATAACTACCCTCCTCCGATATTGAGTAAGACGGTCCTAATACTATCTTCCACTGACATTCCCGAAGAAAGGTCTGCATCCGTTACCCTTCTCCGTGCTTCTGATGCCGAATACCCGAGAGCTATTAGAGCATCGACAACTTCTTGATCCACACCCGTAGCCTCAGATACCATGCCAGATGGGTCTATTTCCAGCTTACCCTTTAGGTCCAAGATTATCCTACCTGCCGTTCTCTTTCCAATCCCAGGTGCGGCACACAAAGCGCCGACATCCCCTGTTTCCACTGCGGTTTTGATCCCACCTGATCCCAAGGCGGATAATAATCCCAAGGAACTTCTTGGGCCGATGCCTGATACACCTTGCAACAGAACAAAGGTATCGAGTTCATCTAAAGAAATGAAACCATAAAGGGCCAATTGCTCTTCCCTAATCCTGAGATACGTATAAAGCGAAACCGTTTCTCCAATTGTTCCAACCTGATTCACAAGCGAAGTCGGCACAGAAATGTGGATTACGAACCCTGAAACCCTTAACCTAATCCAATCGTCCCCAACACTATGCAATAAACCTGTTACACCACTCAGCATTACTTTCTCTCCTCGCCAGGACTGATTTCCATGCGAGTCAAATCATGTAATATCTGGTTCCTAATATGACATAATCCAATAGCGAGCGCATCGGCCGCATCTGAAGACGGTATTTTCTCAAGTCCAAAATCACTGGCAACGATTTGCTGGATTTGTGCTTTGCTCGCTCGCCCATAATCTGCTATCGACATCTTGACTTCTGCCGGAGAGTAACGATAAAGCGGAACATCTTGACTTGCTGCCCCTATAAATACAACAGCCTGGGCTTGCCCTAATGCTAAGGCAGAACCCACAAATTGACGATCCCCTTTACCGATAAATGGTTGCTCTATAGCAATCACGTCAGGAGAAAATGTGTGGATCATATTCAATATATGGGTATGTAGCTGATATAGCCGCTTTTCCAATGGAAGGCTTCTTGAAAGTGCCACAACTCCATAATCATCAGCGGTTATCTTGGGAGTGTCATCTACTACACCATATCCCATGCGAATGGTACCGGGGTCTATCCCGAGAACCCTCATTCAGCCGCCTGGTACTGCTCCAAGACTTCTGGCGGGAAATCCGCATTGGTATAAGCTTTCTGAACATCCATTAATTCTTCTAAGTTATCCAGCAAACGTAGGGTTTGCTCTGATGACTTGGCATCAAGTGCAATTGTAGTTTTCGGCACCAGTGAAATGTCGGATGAACTCACATCAACCGAGTTCTGATCCATCACTTCCTGTATCCCTTGAAGTTTCTCCGGAGTACTAAATATTTCAAGCACCCCATCTTCATATTTCACATCGTCAGCTTCTGCTTCAATAGCCAGAAGGCTCAGCTCATCTGCTTTGTCTGAATCTCCGGTTTCGACGGTGATTACGCCCTTTTTTTCGAAATTCCACGAGACACACCCTGACTCACCTAGGCTTCCTCCAATCTTATTGAAAGCAGACCTCACATCAGAAGCTGTCCGGTTCCTGTTTGTAGTAAATGCCTGTAGGAGAATCGCACCCCCGCCGGGACCATATCCTTCATAGATAATCTCTTCAAATTCTTCTTTACCTTCGCCGCCCTCGCCAGTAGCCCGTTTGATAGAACGGACAATATTATCTTGAGGCATATTATTGGACTTTGCCTTGTCTATAGCTAAGCGAAGCCTAAAATTCATATCAGGATCGCCACCACCTCCGTCCCTGACGGCTAGAACTATATCGCGCGCTAGCTTTGTGAACAGCGCACCTCTTTTCGCATCTGCCGCTCCTTTTGCTCTCTTGATGGTGGACCATTTAGAATGACCTGACATGCAACCACCCCTTTAGGTTCCAATTTGGTTTTAATATAAACTAAAATGCATCATAAATGCCTAATGATGTCATCTCGTCTGAACAATACTCCTAAATTCTAGCACTTCAAATCTGAGAGGGTCAAAACTACCTCATCCCGTTCATCAAAGTGACTAGCATTTTTTTCGATTCCAAATCAATACTTTTTACTACTTGCCCTATTGCAGGAAGTAATATCTCTCCAGTATCGCCCACAACGACATAAACATCATTACTACCAGTTTCGATTATATTCTCTATAGTTCCTAATACCTCTCCGTCTTCCGTTTCTACCGTTAACCCAACCATCTGATAATGGAAATAGTCATCTCCATCGAGATTTTGACCTACACCAGTTGGGATTGTTAACCATTGACCCTGCAAAATCTGCGCTTCTTCATTAGTATTTATTCCGAGAAAGCGTAGAAGTCCATGGTTGGATGTAAGATTTTCCACTTCGGATATCCAGTACTGCCGATCTCCGATATAAACACACTTGCCTTCTTCAAACCTGTCTTCCAATACAGTCAATATTCGCACACGAACAAATCCAGCATAGCCTCGTACCCCGAGAACTTGCCCTATCACTACATTACTATTGTCAGGTGGAGGGGTTGATCGCAAGTAATCAACTCTTGGTGAGAAGTTTTTAAACTATTTCGAGCATGGCGTGGCTGCCATTTTTGGTTGCGGAAGCTCTAACAAGGAGGCGCATAGCCTGCGCCACTCGACCTTGCCGGCCTATAACCTTACCTTTGTCCTCGGGAGCTACTTCCAAACGGATAGTCACTCGACCATCAACTATTTCTTCAGTAACAACAACGGCATCAGGGTTACTGGTTAATGATTTAGCGAGATATTCAACAAGTTCTCTCATTCCTGCTCAGCAGTCTCCAGGATGCCATCTTTCTCAAGAATTCGGCGGACTGCGTCAGAAGGTTGTGCGCCGTTATCCAGCCAAACTTTAGCTCTGTCAGATTTAATCGTCACGGATGGCGGATCCACCATTGGATCATAGTTTCCTATCCACTCCAAGTAACGTCCATCTCTTGGTGATGAAGACTCGGCCACCACTATTCTGTAGGATGGATGACCTTTCTTTCCAACTCTTCTTAACCGAATTCGTAGCATTTATTCTCCGTTGTTGCGTTGTCTAGCTAGCGACCGATTGTACGGTGCCGCTCTTAACATGTCAATTGCTTTAAAAAGGATCGGGCCCAGCCACTTTTTTCTGGGACACCACCCTTATGAATACTTGGGCATAGGGGCGATGATAGACATTGGCCTGGGCCCGACTGACGGGTCTTATGTTCTCTGGTCTAATTAGGAGTTGATCACCCCGTCGTGTCCAGACTGATGCCTACCATCGCCCCTGCGTATTAAACTAACATCCATGCGCAATCACCTCCTTCTCAATTTACCCGCTTAGCGGTAAACTAATTTTATCAATCCCACGACTATCAGTCAAGAAAAACAAGCACGTTTTATCACATAATCATTAGGCGACTCAGCAATAATTAAAAATAATCGAGAGCTAGAATGCGTATTGTCTTTATGGGCACTCCACAATATTCCGCGGACGTGTTGCAGACTTTGGCTAGTCACAACGTCGGGGACATCGTGGCTGTAGTCACACCACCTGATCGTCGTAGAGGCCGGGGCAGGGCTATCGAAGCCTCTCCAGTCAAACAAGCGGCCGATCAGTTAGGATTACCTATATTTCAGCCTGAGTCATTTAGAGATGAACAGGTCATTAACTCAGTGCGCACTTTACTGCCGGATATGCTTATAGTAGTAGCCTATGGATTGATATTGCCGAAAGCTGTATTAGACATACCAAAATACGGCTGCTTAAACCTTCACCCTTCATTACTACCTAAATATCGTGGCCCCTCACCAGTGGTCTCTAGCATTAGAGCGGGAGATGAAGTAACAGGAATCTCCTTGATGTTACTCGACCCCGGAATGGACACTGGACCAGTAATCAGTCAACAAGTAATAGAGATAACCAGTTCAGATACGGCCATCACTTTAACAAAGCGTCTCTTCACCCACGGAGCTGACCTTCTTATCAACTCAATCGGCCCATGGGCTAGTCAGAACATTACAGCCCAGCCCCAAAATGAATCCGAAGCTACCATCACTCAAAAGATAATCAGGGAAGATGGTTTAGCAGACTGGACACTACCATCGTCTGTCCTAGACAGATACCGTAGAGCCTTTACACCATGGCCAGGGTTATATAGCCACTGGGAGGGTAAACTGATCAAAGTTTTAGATACCAGCTTTGATGAGTCCGTAGAGACTACCAAGCCACCCGGTTCAGTCTTACGGCTCTCGAATGGAAAGCAAGGTATAGGAGTAACATCCGGAACCGGGGTGCTTGAGATCAATTTGCTCCAGCTCGAAGGAAAATCTCCAATAACTGGAGCGGATTTCCTCAAAGGATACCCATCAATCGAAAACGCGGTACTCCAATGAAAATCAAATGCCCCTTATATCATGACAGTGCACTATAAAATCCGGAGGATAATATGAATTGGAGCACACCCACAGAATCCGACGTCTTGGATTGGATGCATTCCCTTAGTAACTGGGGGCGTTGGGGATCAGAAGATCAGCGAGGTTGCCTTAATCTAATTACTCCCGAAAAAAGCAAACAGGCTGTCAAGCTCGTCCAATCTGGATTAACTGTTAGTTGCGCTCGCCCCATCACTACGGAAATGGCGCCCGACATAACATACCAGGTCCAAAGATTCATGGTCGACTCTGGCGAGGGCAGGGATACGGATACCGAAGAACGCAAACTCATACGGCGTGGTGCAGCAGAATTTATTGGAATGGTTTTTCACGGCCAAACTATTACTCATATAGACGCACTTTCTCATTATTCTTGGAATGCTAAATTGTACAACGGCCGACCAGCAAACCTGATCACGTCACGAGAGGGAGCCCAGACTCATTCAATAGAATTGGCAGAACATGGCATCGTCACCAGGGGTATTCTTTTAGATATTCCAAAAACCCATGCCGTCGAATGGTTAGACCCACATCGTCCAGTTATGCCAGAGGATCTGGAGCAAGCCGCAGAGCTTCACGGAGTCAATATCAGTGAAGGTGACATATTGTTAGTACGTACCGGCAATTATAAAATGCGCCTCACTAAAGGTGCCAATATAAATGGCAATCCATCGACCGCATGCCACGTGGCGTGTACTCCATGGTTTAAAGAGAAAGGTATTGCCATGCTTGGCACCGATACTTCCAATGATATTAGGCCAAGTCAGTACGATAAGATTACCGCCCCTCTGCATACGGTTTCATTAGTCACACTCGGATTGTGGCTCATAGACAATGCCAACCTCGAAGATTTAGCGATCATGTGCAACAACACTGGCCGATATGAATTCCTATTAACCTTAGCTCCATTGCGGCTTCACCATGTTACAGGCAGCCCGGTAAATCCGATAGCGATGTTCTAAAAGTGGCGTTATATGATTAAGGATTTGGTCCAGACATACTTCTAAGACGCCTAGCCCGTTCTTCCGTGGGGGGATGAGTTGAAAACAGCCGAGACATAGTATTGCCTCTGAGAGGATTTACTATGAATAAATGGGACGCAGGCTCAGCTACTTTCATTGGCGCCTTCACCGCACCGTTCTCCAGCTTTTCTAAGGCGCTAGCTAAAGCCTCAGGATGCCCAGACGTCAAAGCTCCCGTCCGATCTGCTTGGAATTCTCTAGACCTAGATATCGCCAGTCTTACAATACTTGCGACGATTGGCATTACAATGGCAACTATCAATAAACCAACAATATTACTCCCGCCCCTCTCACGACCATGCCCTCCTAATCCGCCAAATATAGCAGAAAACTGCGCCATCATAGCCAACATTGATATGGCACCGGCAATAGTTGCGACTACAGTCATAATCAAGGTATCTCTATTGCCTACGTGTGCCATTTCATGAGCCATCACAGCTCCTAATTCATCCCTGTTTAATAGCCGACGTATTCCCGTGGTAACGGCTACGGTCGCGTTTTTAGGGTTACGTCCAGTGGCAAAGGCATTTGGAGAATTACTATCTATTTCATACACCTTAGGCATCGGTAGTCCAGCAAGATATGCCTGTTCGGCCACTAACCGGTAGAGATCGGGATCATCTTCCTCGGAGACAGGATGAGCCTTAGTCATCCCAAGAGCTATTCTGTCGCTAAACCAGTACGCACCAAAGTTCATGACCAATGCGAACATCAGCGCGATTACAATACCAGCCTCGCCGCCCATAATACCGCCTACCATTAGCAACAGCATAGTCAACACTATTAAGAGGAAAAACGTCTTCAATGTATTCATATCACCAACACTACCAATCCATTAGTACAAGGGGCATCGCTCCCCTGTGCGTAGTTATATCACAGCAGCCATTATATCAAACCTGTAACTTTATCACGTCAGATTGACACTAAATATGCTCCATGATACATTTTTGTTTGTCCCTAACCTAACGCGGAGTAAATATTCATGCCCTTAAAAATTGGCGTGCTAGCTAAACAAGTGATAGACCCTGATATGCCAACCGCTGCCTTCTCCATTGATGCGACAGCCAAAGAAGTGACAGTCCCCAGTACCATACCGCCAGTAGTAAATGGTTTTGACGAGAATGCTGTAGAAGCAGCTTTGCAAATCAAAGATTCGCAAGAGGCGACAGTAACCGTTATATCATCTGGCCCATCATTCGCCCTTGACGTCATGAAGAAACCCCTATCAATGGGAGCAGATGAACTAGTTCTTATCCAAGATGATGGCTTCAAAAACACTATCGACAGCTTCTTTACGGCCCGTTTATTAAGCTCTGCTATTGAGAAACTCGGCGGCTTCGATCTTATTATCTGTGGTCGCCAGGCATCTGATTGGGACAACGCACAAGTACCGCTAGGAGTCGCAGAATTACTTGGAGTGGCCTGTATTTCCCTCGGAAGAAAAGTAGACGTCACTCCCAACTCTGTGATTGTGGAGAAAATAATACCGGATGGCTATGAGGTAGTGGAAGCGGATTTACCAGCATTAGTGACAGTGAGTAACGAGCTTGGTCAGCCACGCTATCCGACACTACGCGGCATCATGGCTGCCACACGTAAAAAACCAACTATATGGAGTGCCAGCGATCTAGATCTAGACGCCGCGAGTCTGGAACCACGTCTAAAGCTCCATGACCTGTTTGTACCGGAACGAGATCAAATATGCGAAATCATAGAAGGAGATGACGATGCAGATTCGGCACGTCTTCTAGCTCTCAAACTACGGGAAGCAAAGTTAATCTAAATCATTTGATATTTAGCACGGCACTATGAAACAGACGGGTGCCAAACGACACGGAGGGAAAGATGGCTGACGCCGCAGGAATACTAATAGTTGGGGACGTAATTGATGGTCAATTAGGTTCTACTTCTAAAGAACTGTTAGCCGCAGGACGGCAGATAGCTAACAATTTAAATGAGTCTGTCTCAATCGCTTTATTGGGCTCATCTACAGAAACTGCGGGTACGCAGGCTATCGAGTCCGGAGCTGACATAGTTTACTTAGTTAACAACCCAGCATTGGAGTCGTACCATATAGACTTTCATCTAGCAGCGTTAAAAAGCCTCGTCGATGAAATATCACCCAGAATCATTCTTATGGGCCGCACAGCGGAAGGCAGAGAACTAGCTCCCAGATTAGCTTTCAGGCTTGGAGTAGGCCTCGCTCAAGACTGCCTGGAAGTATCAATAGATACATCAAATCAGACACTCTTAGCCAACAGGCCAGTCTACGGCGGCAGTGCAGTCGCGGTGGTAAGTTGTGAGCAGACACCACAAATCGCAGCGATACGACCCAAAGCCTATGAACCACTAGAAACAGACTCCAACCGATCCGGAGAAACCGTATCCTTCCCCGTAGAACTAGACACTTCTATTGCAAAAACTAAAGTAACTAACGTAGTGAAAGAAGAATCAGAAGGCGTAAAACTAGAAGATGCCCGTATAGTAATAGCGGGCGGTAGAGGTTTAGGCGGACCCGAACCATTCAGTGACTTACAAAACTTGGCAGACATACTTGGAGCAGGAGTCGGAGCTTCACGTGCTGCTGTAGATTCAGGATGGGTTCCATACAGTTATCAAGTGGGCCTTACTGGAAAAACTATCACACCCGAAATCTACATAACCGTTGCTATATCCGGTGCCAGTCAGCACATGGCTGGATGTTCAGGATCAAAAGTTATTGTAGCTATTAACAAAGATTCCGAAGCAAATATTTTCAAAGATGCTAAATACGGAGTTGTCGGGGATTGGGAAACTATATTACCAGCATTTACTGAAACTGTTAGGGAACTCACACAAGATTAGAAGGCACTTACAGGATAGTTAATCAAGTCGATAAGCTCAGGATCACGTTATCGATCAGGCGCACTGATCCTATCCTCACGGCCACCGACAACATGGCATCGCCACCTATTAACCTGACTTCATTAAGGCCGTCCAAATCTGCAACACTTATATAATCTATCTCAGTGATCAGATCAGACTCCATTAATACTCGTTCAACAGTATCTCGAATTACGACAGCTCTTTTTTCGCCCTTTTCCCATTTTGTCTTTCCAGCCACAAGAGACCTATAGATTACCCCAGCATCCGATTGCTGTGCCAATGTCAGATATTTATTTCTACTACTCAAAGCCAAACCATTCTCGTCTCTGATTGTCGGACAGATAACCAAATCCACTCCTAAATGCAAATCCCTAACTATCTGGTTTAAGACTACAGTTTGCTGACCATCTTTTTGACCAAAATATGCAAAATCAGGGCGAATGATTCCAAACAATTTTGTTACGATTGTCGCAACTCCGCGAAAATGCTCCGCTCGCCATTCCCCTTCCAGTTTGCCAGCTATATCACCTACATCCACCCAAGTGTCATACCCACCAGGGTACATTTCTGTTACCTCTGGCACGAATACAGCATCAACCTGAGCGTTTTTAAGGATTTCCAAATCCGCCTCTATATCCCTCGGATATGAGCTCAAATCCTCAGATTCAGAAAACTGAGTAGGATTCACAAAGATCGTTACAGCTAAGCTAACATTTTCAGATCTAGCTTTTTCAACTAACGAGAGATGCCCTTGATGTAGTGCTCCCATAGTTGGAACTAGCCCAAGACTTCTAGGAGTTTGTCTTGTCCAATCAACCATCTGAGGAATAGTTTCAATTACTTCCATATTCTCACTAATAACCTCGGCAATCAGAACAGGGATCACCTAAAATAACTCGTTAATTTCTCTTTCCAATCGCTCTGCCGAAGTTTCTCCAAGCACAGTACTCTGCATATGACTGGATCCATATTCCAATTGACTGTAAAAGGTTTCATCATATGACCGAGTATGCACTACCACTGGCATAGGTAAAGCATCACCAAATATCAAGGATTGTTGTTTTGCCTCTAATCGCGAGATCACACCTCTCAAATGCCTACTACCGGACACTCCTGACAACACAGCATCTATGTCTCGTTCATTGTCCAATGAACATGTCAGTCTTGTGCCAATCTGGCTCATAACTTCTGAGTCTATAGCGCTTGGACGCTGGTCTATCACCATGAGCGTGACATTATACTTACGCATCTCACGGGCTATAATCCCGAAAATGGTTTGTGAGCCTACCGAGGGGTTGAGGAATTTATGCGCTTCCTCAATGACAATAACTACAGGGCGGGGGTCCCTTCCTTGACCACCATCTGCCGCATCTTTTATCTCGATGTAACGATTGTGGATCCTACGAGTTAGTAAATTACTTATCAATATATATGCCGTCAGATTGTTTCCATACTTTCCAAACTCTAGTACGACATGTTTACCACGTTCCAAGTGTTCGATTATTTTTGCAGAAGCATCAAACGAAGACTTTTCTCCTAAGAAGTCAAATCTCCCAAGTCTTGTACTTAGCCTATTATGTAAAGATGCCATTGCCTGAGGCTGGACATTCAATCGAGAAGCCAACTCGATAATATCGGGACCTTGGCGATTCAAGAACTCTTTCATCCAATTATGCTGCCCAAACTCACGTTGTAAGTTGTAACAAGCTGAAGCGGCTACATCCGATAAATCCAAGGTTTCCCGTAGCAATTCTATATCCTCTGGTTCGATATCTGAATAACCAATCCGGACCACTTCATCAGCGGAAGACCCTCTTCTTCGAGAGTGCTCTTCATCTAACGTGAAGGTTGATACCTGGGACGGGAACAATTGCTTTAAACCTTTTACCATAGTGTTAGTATCAGCATCTCTACCAGACCATCCATATTCGCTATGCATGTCAAATATCAAAGAGGACGCTTGGCCGCCTTGCAGAATTCCTACTAACAAAAGTCTAGTCAAAAAGGTCTTCCCTGTGCCGCTTCTCCCAAATACACCAATCGATCGTTTTACTAATTCGTCAAGATTCAAACAAACTTTTGTATCCATATCCAAGGGGTTTCCGATCCAAAAATGCTTGTTATCTTCTTCACCAAACACCATTGCAACGTCTTCTTCCGTAGCTGTATAAACGGATGAGAAATGCGATGGTATCGTTTTAGTCGTCACTGGAACTTGCGATTGATCACCGAGTATGTTTGGCATTGTAAGGGTCGGCAATACCGAAATCGTGCCATAAGCGATGGTCCCAGAAACAATATCCGCTATCAGAGGGTCTTGAATACCAGCCGGTGCATGTTTCAGCCGTGGATCTGACCCACCGAGTGATACATCTGTGACCACGCAGAAAAAGCGGCTGCGCTTACCACGTATCGTCACAAAAGATCCGACTTTTACATCCTCCACAGTTGTCCACGTGTTCCCGCCGCCTAGTTTGACTTCAAGACCCTGGCCTAATGATCCACCGACAACCAGTCCCAACACCTCATTTACTGGCCTCTCCCTGTGGAGGTCAATTCCATCACTATTCAAAGTCACAACCTCACCCTCCTCAGGATAGAATTCAACCTAGGAAAATCTCCAGCCAACTCTTCCGCTAACACTCTACCAGCCGCAAGCAAATAGTCACTGGATTCCTCTTGATATTTGGCCCCATTCCTTACAAAAGCAGCAATGACCTCATCAGAAACAACTGCCGCCTGAGAGATCATTGACCGCAAGAAATCTAAATCAGAAGTGAGTCGTTTTGTGGATTCACTATCGCAAGTATAGATGAAAGAATGAATTATTGGTGGGACTGGAGGAAGATACGCTTTGTCCATCTCCTCTTCCTGGTACCCGATCAAAAAACCCTCAAAGCGAGTAGCCAAAAGTCTGGGAATCTGAGGATTATCCGCGTATACCTGGGATTCACTTTCGGAGTTCTTCCCTCTTGCTAAAATAGGGCGACTAGGGTCTAAAGGTTCGGTCTTGATCAGATTCACTATCGCATATACAGGAGGAGTACCAATAGCAATCACACTACCGATAGGTGGAGCCATATAAAGCTCGTAGCACTGGGCCATCACTGAGTAGGTATCGGACTCAATCACTTCTCCTACTCTTCGAACCTCTAAGGGTTTATCCAAAGCCATATTTACCCCACCACTACCGCATACTTAGACAATCAGGAACATTTTAGCATGTGGCATCTCTATTCGCACTAAAGGTCCGTCATAATATCTTGTACTTGCGTTACGGAACTTTTAGTGCTAACTTTAGCTTTTGCAAATCTTTGCAGGTGCTAATAAAGGCATGACTCATTATGATGACGCAGTAGCTATTCTTCGGGAAAAGGGCAACCGCCTCACTCCACAACGATTGCTGGTTTTGTCCACTATCGCTGAGAGTCGACACCACATAGGAATAGATGAAATCTACAAGGCCTCCAAATCTGTTTATCCGTATCTAGACTTAGCAACGGTATATAGGACGGTTCACTTATTTAGAGATGTCGGAGTCCTAACCGAAATAGGAATCGGAGACCGGCACACTTATGAGTTACGTACACGTGATGGTCAACATCACCATATGCTTTGCAGGCAATGCAACAAGACTTTCTCGTTAAGCCCGCATTATCTTGAAGCTTTCAAGGCAAGTTTAGTCAAGGATTTCAATTTTGAACCTGATCTCGACAACTTCGCTGTAGCGGGCGTATGTACCGATTGTAAATCACAACGCACCTAATTATCACATGTCAACACGAAAGGAACCTATCTTGAAGCGCCTACTATTAATCTCAATATTCTTAATATCCATTTTGGCCTGTGCTCAAACTTCTACTTCCTCGAACAACTCCCCGTCTACTTCTGCTGTAACAGTTGTGGCAACCGTATCCCCAATAACGAGCCTGGTAGAAAACATTGGTGGGACCAAAATAAACCTGAACGGCCTCATACCCGAAGGAACCAATTCACACACATACGAACTATCACCTTCAACCGTAACCCTACTATCTGAAGCCGATCTGATAGTCGCTAACGGCCTTTTCTTAGAGATACCAACTCTGAAACTCGCCGCGGCGAATAAACAACCCGACGCTATGATTCTGAAGCTAGGCAACGCGGTACTACCAGAATCTGAA
Source organism: Dehalococcoidia bacterium (assembly GCA_002724585.1). GTDB lineage: Bacteria > Chloroflexota > Dehalococcoidia > Lucifugimonadales > UBA3495 > UBA3495. The sequence continues at coordinate 21,405 of PBPE01000111.1, forward strand.
TGGGTATACGACGAATCATTTCCTGAAGGAGGACATCCAAATCCCCACCTATGGACAGATCCTCACTTCGGCATCAAATATGCCGAAGTGATAGCCAAAGAATTGTCCCGCATAGACCCAGATAACACCGACTATTATGAGGGGAACCTCACCGTTTTAAAGGAAAGGTTAAAGGACCTTGATAAAAGAATAAGTTCCGCAATGGAAACCATCCCACAGGATAACCGAAAACTTCTAACCTATCATGATTCTTTCCCGACTTTTGCACCACGGTACGGGCTAGAAACTTTGGGAGCAATACAACCATCCGACTTTACAGAACCATCTGCCAGAGAGGTAGCTAGATTAATAGAACAGATCAAACAACACTCTGTTCCCGCTATATTCGGTTCGGAAGTTTTCCCAAGTCCTATACTCAAGCAAATAGCAAAAGAAAGCGGTGCGCAATACATAGACAAGTTAAGGGATGATGATCTACCTGGGAAGCATGGCGACCAAGACCACACTTACCATGGGCTCATCCACTATGATGTCGGCATCATTGTGCCAGCACTAGGAGGAGATCCAAGTAGCTTAAACGAATTCGACACCAACGTTGTATTCGACGGCAATAGCCCTGCCGTGTACCCTGAATAGATTACTGACATTAGAAGATCTCGGTCGTTCTTGACAATGTTGTCAGGGCAACGTTAGAGTAGCCTGAACAGTATTAATAATTATAGACGAACTAGGTCACACAAATTTTGGGGAAGGCGGTGAAATTCCGCCGCGGTCGCGCCACTGTCAAGGTTTACTGGAATGTCAGCAAACCTAAGCCAGGAACCCAGCCTAGATCGTGGGCCCAGCCACTGCGCTATACATTGGCCGCCCTCTCAAGTCAGCACCTGATTTGACGAGACCCCTGGTTATAGCCAGGGGTCTCGTAATTTAGTGAAAGTAGGAATCAAAAAGACTAACTCTGATGAAAAACCAAGAATCTAACAGCCCGCTAGTAGAGTTACGAAACGTGTCATCAGGATACCCTGACCACGTAGTCCTATCCGATATTAGCTTGAGCATCGACCAGGGGTCGTTTGTAGGCCTCTTAGGTCCAAGTGGATCGGGCAAAAGCACCCTGCTCAAAACGATCTTAGGGACCGTTCCAATATTTCAAGGTGAAATTCTCATCGATGGGAAGAGGATTAATGGCAAGCGGCCCCGATTAGGCTATGTCCCTCAACTAGAAACCATTGATTGGAATTTCCCAGTTACTGTCCAGGAAGTTGTAATGATGGGAAGAACTATGAACAATCCTATCTTTCCATGGTACAAAGCTGAGGAGAAACTACGGGCATTTGAACTTATGGATCGTCTAGAAATATCCAGTTTGGCCGACCACCATATAAGGTCTCTATCCGGGGGGCAACAACAGCGCGTATTCCTAGCCAGAGCCCTAATTAGCAACCCGAGAATACTCTTATTGGACGAGCCGACCAGTGGTGTAGATATTCGGACTCGCCATGAGGTAATTCACCTATTACAAGACCTGAATGAACAAGGCGTGACCATCATAATGACTACACACGAGATTAATGCCGTTGCATTACATCTACCCTGGCTCGTCTGCCTAAACGGACAGATAATCAACAGCGGCAAGCCGGAAGATGTCATCACCACCGACACATTGAGCAAGACCTACGGAGCCGATCTGCCAGTGATCCAACACGATGGCATGCCTATCGTAGTAGAAACTCCTCGGAAGCCAGATCATCAGTCTCAACACGAGACCACTGATCCGCACGAGCGCACTCATGCTTGAACCATTCCAATATGAATTTTTCATAAGAGGTTTCGTTTGCGCCGCATTAGTAGGCGCATTATGCGGATTAATAGGCGTATACATCGTATTGCGACGTATGGC
>PBPE01000112.1 GCA_002724585.1 Dehalococcoidia bacterium
CCTCGATTTCTTTCACTACGCTAGGTAAACCTTCCCAGCCATCTCTCATATCCACATCACGAATCGCGTCAACCGATTGGCTTATATCCGTAACGACAACATCCGCTCCCTCTGAAGCAAGCCTAGTTGCAATTGCTCTCCCAATTCCGTTTTTGCCTCCTGCTCCAGTCACTATTGCAACTTTGCCATTTAGATCATACATAATTACTCCATACAGTTCGCGTCATACAATTATTCTATGATTATACCCTCATTCAGCATCCCAACCTTACCCCACTTTAATTGATAACTTTTTAACGAATCATTACCAACATCAGGAATAACTTACATTACTAAAACCAATTTCCTCCTGCAGGTGGCCACGGATTATTTGCAGTCAAAACTTCCGACAATTGAACAAACATCCCATGCATAAACTTTGGGTGTATCCATATACTATTAAATCCCATATCAGTGTAATTGGTCGTCTTTCTAGAAGTCGTAAAATCAACTCCTTCGTTCAATAACAACGCATCAACCGCCAATGAATCCCTAATTTCATATATAGCCAGATAAATCCCCGAGCCGTGTCTACGCAAAAATTTAGCAGCCGACGAATCAACACTCTTGGGATGCGCTAGTTCTATGAAAGTACTTCGGTCTCCGACTGGCAATATAGCTATATCTAGGTCAGTAAAGCTAGTTTCAAACCTATTGGTCACCTCAGTTTGAAATAGTGCTGACCATTTCGCTATAGCCGACTCAATGTCATTAACAAGAATTGCTACCTGCCGAAGTCCGATAGTACGCATGGTGCGCCCTGATTCACCCGCTTTTGTCTCGGGCCCTATACACCCACTTTGCCTAACTTCCATTAACACATTGTTGAGGTCTTCATGTTTAAACAAAGCAAACGAACCAACAGATTCGTCAGGTACATCAACCGGATGAATACCACAAGAGGTAAATCTGTCGAGCGCCTCCTTATAATCATCAGTGTCAAAGGAAATAATGCAAGGACCAGGGTTAGTAGATTGGACAAAGCAAGGTAAGGTAGTTTTATCGTGCACGGGTTCTAGAAGACGTAAGTAGGTGGAATTACCACTGTACATAAGGGTTTCTCTTGATCCAAGAAACGTGTTCTGATTAGTAACAAGTGTTTTAAATCCCAAGGTGGACTCAAAGAGTCGCCGAGAAGCCACCGAATCTTCTACCAGAAGGCTCAGTCCACTAATCCGCTCGATCATATTGCATTACCACCATGCCTACGATCTGCTTGGTAGCGAAACTACAGCGGTTCCGATGATGTACCTCTCTCCTGCTGTCCCGGTCATTAAAACATCGCACTGAACAATATTTTCTCCATCTTCTTGGCGAGTATCGTTGATCGTACCTGTGATTATAAGCGGTTTATTATGGGGAACTGGTTGCCGGAAGACCACGTCAAGATCCTTCAGCCCATCAGGTCCAGCCCAATCTGTGATCAATTGAGCCATTAGAGACATACTCATAACCCCTGGGACAATCGGGCCAGGCAAATTGGCCTTTGCAGCCTCCTCTTCACTAGTAAACCGGTTCGGCACGGGGTTTCCCCAAAGAGTGCAAAAATCAATTACACCTTCATCAGACGCTACCTTCTCTAACGGTCCAATCTCATCACCTAATTCAACATCTTCAAAATATATTTGACCATCGTTAATCATTTTTACTCCCTTGCGGCATAAGACTCTTGAACATCGGCGACCACTTCACCTAGTTGATTCTTAAAAGTAGTCTCCCAAACGATAAACACCATCGTGCCACTCCGACCGGTCTTCGCATAAACGTCTTTCAAATGAGATGAAGCGCTAATTGAATCTCCCGCGACTATCGGAGTTTTAGCTTGCACTCTTTGCCCACCATGAAATCTGGTTTTCCCAAATTTAAGATTGATATCAGGTAACTGTACCCTCCTAACGAATAAAGTACATAATGTCGGAGGAGCTATTATACCCCTGTATCCGGCCTTAACTGCTGCATCTCTATCGTTATAACAAGCTCCTGACTGGCTTATACTTTGGTTGAATGAGATAATCATATCCTCAGTGACTTCAAAAGGTCCCGCTTCATGCTCTTTACCATAAAGAGATCTGTCATATTCCAATTCTAGTGCCATCCCGTTACTCCTCAACGATATAATCTATATTCTTAATAACTGCGTCTAAGATCAAGCTGTACTAGTCTCTTCCAGTTTGACAGGACTAAAATCCCCTGACAATAAAGCCAATACCAATTCGCCTTCATTACTAATATCCATACCAAACTTGGTCATGCATGTACACACATGGCTCGCCAAATGAGCATCACTCGCGCCGGTGCCCAAATATCCATACGCTTCACATAATTCATCAGCTCTTTCATTCTCGCCTGGTCTTCCACCACCGTTGAGTTGCTCTACGATCTTAACGTCCGTAAAAGTTTCTCCCGCATCCATAAAGTCGACGAGTCCTATTCCAAATCTGCCAGGGTGAGCGGGTATAGCCAACGCCCCATGATGCTGAGATGCTTGCATGAGTTCTCGTGCATCCATCCTTACATCCCCAAAATCTATATCACTAGCCAAGCTTTGGGTAACGTTGTAAACAAGGAAATGACCAAACCGAGTATCTAGTTCTGAACCTTTTAGGACTATAACCCCATAGTCATCCGCTAGCTGCGAATAATCTTTGTCAAAATCAAATTTGCGATGCTCAGTAAGTACAATACCATCAACTGTATAGCCGCGTTTCCGCAGGACCTGGATCCACTTCAAATATTGTTCTACTGTAGCCCTAGAATCGTCCGATGACACTGAATGACAGTGTAAGTCAAAGTACATAACCTTCTTTAGAATCCTTTGTTTATCTGTTGTATATCTTAAAGCCAGCTTGACCCCTTATACTAGTATCGCTTTAAAAAACTCATGGTTTCCTGAAAGCAAAACTAAAAATCAGCTGAGTTGCTTCAGAAACTCGCCCCCGCTCTGTCGAATAAATTCCTGAACATTTGCAGATAATAACTGCACTCCCTGCTCTGCAAACTGTCTATAACGTGGCATATTATTAACGGTCATTCCCGCACCAGCAACTCCTACAATTTTCCCTTTATCACGCACAGACTTGATCACATTCTGTATGGCAGCGTCAACCTTACTTCCATCCGGCATACCCATGGCCTGCGTTAAATCACTACTGCCTACCAGAACTCCATCGATACCTTCTACAGCCGCGATTGCTCCAGCATTTTCTACCGCTTCAGGAGTTTCTACCATTGTAATGACTAATGTCTCGGCATTAGCTTGCCTATAGTATTCTTCAGGAGATAATCCACTTCCTAACCGATTGGTCCGACCTCCAGTTGAACTGCTCCTATCCCCAATAGGGTAATAGTGGGATGCTCGTGACACTTCCTCTGCTTCCTGAACAGTCGAAATGTGGGGAACTATCAATCCCTGTGCACCTCTATCCAGAAAGCGTAATATGGTTGATGGCGCTGAATTTGGAACTCTGACTATCGGAGTCAGATCATACAATTCTGCAGCTCTGATCATGTTTTCGGTTTCTGAATCATTAGAGGAACCATGTTCACAATCTATCCAGACCCAGTCGAAACCCATAACTCCGTACAATTCCACAATTATTGGAGCATAGAAATTTACTCCCCCACCGAGAGCTATTTCACCTTTAAGTAACTTTGCTTTCGTCTTATTCAGGTGCATATATAATTCCTCCCTATAGTATCCACTAAACTATATACTTGGCTTGGAAATAAATTAGAAGGGGCAGAACGAACCTATAAGCCGGGTCCTGTAGTCTATGATACAAGTAACATAGACCGGTGACCATCTATCTAGCCTCCATGGGATAATATCCCTTGAGCTCTATAAGAGCTAATGTCTCCATTGAGGTCAAGCAGCCAACCCGGGGACGGGCCGGACTCCCATTGTCCCCCTATTCGGCCTTGCTCCAAGTGGGGTTTGACCATCGATGCGTCACCGCATACGACCGGACGCTCTTACCGTCCGATTTCACCCTTACCACAACGAACCAATAGGTTAGCTGGGCGGTATCGTTTCTGTGCCACTTTCCGTCCCCTGTAACAGGGCCTGGGTGTTACCCAGCACTCTGTCCGGAGGAGCCCGGACTTTCCTCCCTCTCTAAATGAGACGGCGGTCACCCGGAACGTTCTGCCTTGGAAGGCACCTTAGCATACCCTTCTTGGAAGGGTCAAACTAAATACGAGGATCACTTTGTTGGTACAAGCATTGCCCTAACCCAGGAACAGCATCCGCCCGCAACTGCTGCACAGTACGGTCTGTTTACCGGATTTCACTCTTTGTAAATGTTGGGTAGGAAGAGACAACCTACAAGCTTGACATAAGCCACGTTCTACTTTTGCGACTGCGGTCCCGCCTTTGCTTTGCCTGAGATGCTCGTAGTGTCCCATTTCCGATTGGTCTATGTTCGCCGCAAATTCGTTGCGACGCGTATTTAGTTCATCTTTCTCAGCGCTTAAGCTTTTAGCTTGAGTTGTCAGCTCTGACTTTCTAACTTCCCATTCTGCCTTAGAGGTTTCGAGTTGTTCTTCCAGATCACCTACAGATTTCCTTAAATCATCAGCGCGGACAGCCAGTTCCAGCAAACTGATCTCTTTCTGATCAATCTGCGCCTTCACATTTCCTGTTTCTAATTCCAAGCTCGAAAGATCGCGAGGGTTGGTTATCTCCCCGCTATATAGCTGCGCCTCTAGTACTGTTGACCTTTCTTTCAAATCCTCTGCTTCGATTTGCTGAGTTTTATGAGTTGTCTGAATTTCATTCAACAGCGCAACTTGTTCGTCTAAAGAGTTCTCAACTTCTTCCACCTTGGCCCTCGCATTTAACTCCAGTTCCACTTCAGTAATCCGCCCGTCTAAAACATCCAATTGCAGATCGAATTCCTGGAGAGAAAACAAAAGTTTAACGCTGGTCATAAATATACCTACCTAAACTGATTGATACTTCGATTCTATTTACCATCCCGGCCATTGTCAACGGTAAGAAAACGCAATTACAACCCATCAACAGGTGAAGCAGAGTCTTTTAAATGGTATATTGCATATGAATTTAGACAAAAGCGATGGGCGAATCGATAATACCACCCTGTACCGCTGGCTCAAATTAACTCCATCAGTTTGTGTAAACCTTCCAATGAAAATACTGCATTTCTCTGACTTACACATAGGCGTAGAAAATTACGGCAAGCTTGACCCGACCACTGGCCTGTCGACCCGTTTGTCTGATTTTCTGTCATCGTACGATGAGATGATTGACTACGCTATATCCGAGCCAGTCGATATAGTTATCCTGGCAGGAGATGTTTATAAAGGCAGAGATCCTTCTCAAACCCACCAAAGGGAATTTGCTAAAAGGCTCTCTCGCCTTTCTAGTGCGGATATACCCACTTTCGTATTAGTAGGAAACCATGATCTTCCAAACAGTACTACCCGCGCAAATTCAGTAGAAATCTTTCC
>PBPE01000113.1 GCA_002724585.1 Dehalococcoidia bacterium
CCCGAAAAACTGAGCATCCACTCGGTTATCCTGTCAAACATCCCCACTCCCATTTCACTAAAACCTCGTCACTTAATCCCTTTGCCAACACCACACACACATTGTACTGTAATTACTAATTTACAATCCCTTGTTCTGAATAGTTTTTAAAATAATTTAAAAAGTTTCCTAACTTAATATTGACAATGATTAGAACACGTGTTATTGTACCAGAGTATCAGATATCCAGGGAATTTCATCGGCTCAATAGATTCGGATTTTTACGAGGGAAAATTATGGCAAGAAAGACGAAGTTAATGGTAAGAGTAGAGGAGCAACACCAGAGGCCTTTAGAAAAATTGCTTCCAGAGATGGTCAATGAAATGGGTCTGTCAGCTACAGCGGATGAGTTAGGATTAAGCAAGGCCACATTGGGATACTGGTTACTCAAGCTTGGTATAAATGTACGAAGAGTAGCTTTGGCTCCAGGAGAAACTCTGGAAGTAAAACGAATTAGTTAGTACATTACTTAACTAGTGAGAACCTTCCCATAAACGCTAATACATATCTTTATTATTAAAATTAGATAACTACACCGGAACGAATAAGGCGGTCGATCGACCGCCTTATTCGTTGTAATATGCATATACAGGTACACTGAGTCATTTTTAAGCAAAAAATGGCTGTACGGCAAACTCAGGCGATCATTTTTCGAATATGTCTTCCGGAAGGAATGCTGACACTGTAACATTGGGAAGGTCTACAGCATTGCTAATTTTTAGATCCACGGCAACACTACAGATTATGTAAGCTTGCTCTCTTGTCCAACCTCTTTCTTCTAAAAGGTCTATCATGTTCAAAAGAGCGTTCTTGGCCGCCAAAGTTATATCTTCCCCTTCCTGTATACCAGTATTACTAATCGGCATACCCGTAGTGGCTATAAAATTTCTTGGTGCAGCCCATTCAGGCGGCAAGAAATAACCTGGATGTGAATATCTTGGGAAAACTATTTGTCTCTCTTTGGCCAGCTGCTTATGAAGTTTAAATCTTACTGACGCTGTAGCTCCCATTTCTATTGCAGTGATGCAACATTCGGAATCACCTTGCGCAAAATGTCCGTCCCCAACCGAGTAAAGGGCACCATCAACGTTAACAGGTATAAACAACTTAGAACCCGTAGTAAGTTGTTTAGCATCTACATTTCCACAGTTTTCTCTCGGCGGCAATGTGCGCAAACCCTCATCGGCAATATATCCTCCAGGAACTGCATCCTGCGGATCCGGAAGATGTGCTATTCCACCTCTGCTTACCAAATCCTCCTCTCTCGCATTCCATTGTTCCATTTGATCATGTGATGGAGCAATACCGGCTGTTCCCATAAAAGAACCATTGAATATCTTCACACCAGGCAATGATTCAGATGTGGCCCAGTTATTCTCAATTGTCCAATGAACAAGATATGGCTCCAAAAAGTAGTCTCTTAAAAATCCAGAACCAGGACGAAACCTGGTCCATCCATAAGGTTGTGGAACAATATCCAAATACTCAATCTCCAAGAGATCCCCTGGTTCAGCTCCATTTATATAGACTGGACCCGTAAGCGGATGCGCAACCTTCGCGTCTAACCCGGCTAGATCCTTAGGTCCCATCTGGGGATTTATCTGGCCATCAGCAGCATCTCTGGTCTCAAGAACGACTTCTTCATCAACATCTGCTGCTAGTATTGGTTCAATATCTGGATGCCACCTGTTATGTCCTGTAGTTGGTTCATCTTTCAGACGTTTGGACCTGTCAATATGGACACTCTTCATTTTTCCTCACAATAGCCTTAGTGTTTCTATTCATGAAACTTCTAATTGCATTAGTTGATACCAGAATTACATAGACCAATCATCAGGCAGATCAGGGGTTTTCATTGGTTTGATCATTATCTCTACAAGCGCAGCCTGACCTTTTTCAGTTGATTCTATAGCCCTCTTATACGCGGGAATTATTTCATCCGGTGTCTCAACTCGTTCAGCATATGCCCCCAGCCCTATAGCAACTTCACTAAAATTACCGCCCAATTGCGCCACCTCAGGTGGAGTTCCTGATGGCTGATTCATGCCCATCATACCGCCCCCTATACCCTGATTGTTGATTACAACGCTCAATATGGGAAGTCCCATTCGCACTGATGTTTCCAGATCCATACCAACCATTCCAAATGAGGCATCACCCAACAAATGCACCACCAATTTATCAGGACAACCCAATTTAGCTCCTATTGCCGCTCCTAGTGACCATCCCATTGGCGCCATTCCACCCATAGCCACGAAATTCCGCGGCTTCGATGAAACCCAGAAAGGAGTCATATATCCGCGGCTACCGCCAGCATCATGGATGGCTATAGTATTATCAGGATCAACAGTGCGCATTAAATCGTAAATAACTCTATACCCATTTGTAGGAGTAGATACATCAGTGAACACCGGCATCCATTCCGATAGCCATTTTTCCTTAGCCTGCTTTATCTCTTCCGTTACTTCCGGTTTGATCCCTCGTTCTTCACTCCCAATTCTGTCTTTTACCGCATCAATCAGATCTCTTAACGCTAACTTCGCATCAGCTAGAATTGGAACATCAGCCTGGTATATCTTGTTTATATCTGCTTCATCCGCATTTATATGAATGAGTTTCACGTGTTCTGGAATTGGTCTACCATCCGTTCCGTTAGGTAAACGGAATGAATTTCCAACAGCCAGGACTACATCCGCCTTACGATTAACATGAAGAGCTGGACCTGATGCATACCTACTACGAGGATACACTCCGCCACCCACGGAAAGGGGATGATTTTCAGGAAAAACACTCTTTCCCAAAAGCGTAGTAGCTACCGGCATGGATAGCAATTCAGCCAGTTCTAGTACTTCATCAGAAGCACCTGCCCAAAGAGCACCTCCACCAGCATTAAGTATGGGATATCGAGCATTGACCAACAAATCAGCTGCTTTTTCGATACTTCTAACATCTGGAGATGATCTCGTCCCAGCGCCGACTGGCTTATAGGCCAAACTCTCATCTGGCGCTTCTGAATTCATAACATCTTGCGGCATCTCTATAACAACCGGACCAGGCGAACCTGAGCGAAGAGCGGTAAACGCGCGTCGCATAATCCCAGGTATCTCATCAGTACGTGTAAATGTACCCTTCCATTTAACCACTGTATCAAAAATACTGGATGATATTTCCTGTTGATATTCTTTGCCCAGATTCCGGAGCGGGTGTTGCCCCATTAAAAGCAGAACTGGAACATTATCGGCGTAGCAACTGGCTATCGCCGTTAATGTATTAGTAGCACCCGGTCCCACACCCGCCATCGCTACACCAATTTCTCCAGTGGCACGAGCATACCCATCGGCAACTTCTACTCCCAGACGTTCATGCCTCGTAGCGAATGCCCTAATACTTGAAGATTCTCTTAGGCCTGGCCATAAGGGGGCCAATCCGCCTCCTGAAAATCCCGTTATATACCGAATCCCTTCCTGCTCCAAAGCTTTTATTACTGCATCGCCACCGCGCATAACAAACTCCTTGCGTTATGTTAACTGAATAGAGTACTTAACAATCTCCGAGGCTCTGAACGGATTCTATTCCTCGGGATACCCATGGTCAACGTCAATAATCTGAAGCTGCAAGCCCAATAACCATCAGTTCGACCTTTGGGTATCCCATCTTGACCGAGTTAGACAGCGAGGGTTATCATCCGTGGGCTACCATCGACACGAAGAAACTACAAATCAGGAGTACTCTAACATGGCTATATGGACGGAAAGTCAACTCGCTTCAATCGATAAAATGCTGAACCCACAATCAGTAGCTATTGTAGGGGCTACTCCTCGTATGCAATACGGCGGGCGAATGCTGAACGCTATGCTAAAAGCCAAGGACAAGCTAAGAATATACCCAGTAAACCCAAGATACGAAGAAATCATGGATACCAAAGCGTATCCCAGCATCAGTGATCTCCCTGAAAGTCCTGATCTTGTGGGTATAGTAGTTCCTTACAACCATGTATTAGACGTGTTAAAAGAGAGCAAGGATAAGGGCGCTAAGTCCGCAATAGTCATATCCGCAGGGTTTTCAGAGCGAGGTGACGATGCTAGGCATGATTTGCAGGGTGAATTGGGAGAGTTTGCTCGTGAATCCGGAATAAGGATATGTGGCCCCAATTGTCTAGGACTGGCGAATGTCCGAGACAATATATGGGCTACTGCATCTTCTCGTGGAGCAGATGGGCTTACAGGACCCATTGGGCTAGTTTGCCAAAGCGGAGCTTCCGCTTTTGGCCCATTTTTGACGCGAGCTGTAGAAGAGGGAATCGGGCTAAGTCACATAATATCTACCGGGAACGAAGCCGACCTGGATTTCTGTGATTTTGCGAGATATCTACTTGATGATGATGGAGTCAGAGTTATTGCAGGATTCATCGAAGGATTCAAGGATGGTAGAAAGTTTACCGAACTAGCCAAACTAGCAGCTGAACGCGGTAAACCAATAGTGTTAATAAAGATCGGACGGTCGGACCTGGGAACAAGAGCCGCAAGGTCACACACTGCTGCCCTCACTGGCGAGGATGCAGTATATGACGAAATATTTTCCCAATACGGTGTTACAAGGGTTCAAGATTACGATGAGTTACTAGAGGTATCACAGTTACTGGCTCAATTGCCAAAACCACAGAAAAGAGGAATATCAGTAGTTTCACACTCTGGCGGTATCAGCTCTTTAACCGCTGATATGTGCGGGCAAGCTGGTCTCGATTTGCCAGTCCTGACACAGCAAGCAGAAGACGGCATAAACGATATATTAAAAGGTTTTGGATGGGCAGCAAACCCCTCTGATGTGACAGGCTTTGCTAATAGCGATTCTTTTCCGGACATAATGGGACATATGATCAACGAACCCGAAGTGGGAAATCTAGTAGTTGCAAGCGCAGGAGGAGATGCTCAGGCAGAGCAAGTTATAGCGCTAAAAGACTCCAGTGACAAAGGAATTGCATTTCTATGGACAGGTACCAGAGGCGCAACAGACGGTCTCAACAAACTGAAAGCTGCCAACATCCCAGTATTCTATGTACCTGACAAACTAGCTCTGGCATTAAAAACCCTTGTAGGCTATCACGAATGGCGAGACACCAGGCTTTCGGATGGATTCGGTGAAGCTAGTGATATGAATAGGCAGCAGAATGAAAAGTTAGCAGAATTCAAATCACTGGGTAGGGCAACATTCACTGAATACGAAAGCAAACAACTTATATCAGCATGGGGAATATCCACCACAAATGAAGCCATCGCAACCACAGCAGACGATGCTGCCAAGATTGCCTCAAGCATAGGTTTCCCTGTGGCTATAAAAATTGATTCTCCTGATATCCTCCATAAAACAGAGGCAGGCGGGCTAAAGCTCGGGATTAATACTGAAGACGAAGCGAGAGAAGCATTCACAGAAGTGGTATCCAATGCAAAGAAGTATAATCCTAGCGCCCAGATAAACGGGACACTAATACAGGAGATGGTCTCTGGAGGAACGGAATTCATAGTTGGAGTGTCATACGACTCGCAACTTGGTCCAATCATTCTGTTTGGAACGGGCGGCGTAATGGTAGAAGTATACAACGATGTAGCACTAAGACAATGTCCCATCACCCCGTCAGAAGCTCGGGGCATGATTAATCAGGTAAGGGGTTCTAAGTTGCTACATGGCTTCAGAGGATCACCAAAAGGTGATATAGATGCTCTAATCTCAACGCTTGTAAATATCTCTAATCTGGCAGTCCACCTTGATGGCAATCTATCCGAATTAGATATAAATCCCCTGATGGTCTTAAGCGAAGGGAAGGGTGTTAAAGCCGCTGACGCACTAGTAGCATTTTAAACCACAACTAGAGACTCACTAGAAACATCGCATATCAATACGTTTGGTTGAAGGCCCCTTTAAACATATCCCTAATGGCTACTGGAGTGTGGGAGACTCTAGGAACATCGTGCGATGACTCATGGTTACATTCGATCAGGAGCAAAATTGGCCCGTCAACATTTTGATATTCGTACAATGCATGGTCTATCTCCTCTAGCGCGGTGATTCTGCAAGTCACGTTATATCCTGAGGCTCGTGCTATCTCCGATATATCTACGTCGACACTTATAGACGGCTGACCGCCTGTAGATTCATAACACTGGTTATCAAAGATGACATGGATCAGATTATTAGGATGACAGGCTGAAATTAAAGGAATAGCTCCTAAACTCATCAGGGAGCTACCATCACCTTCCAAAATAAATACCTTCTTCATGGGGTTTTTCAAACACAATCCCAAGCCTAACGACGACGCAAGACCCATTGACCCCAACATATAAAAATTTGCAGGCCTATCTGCGTTATAGAAAAGCTCGCGCGATATCATACCTGTGGTACTTACGACCAAGTCTTCTTCATCCACAGATTCCATCACCTTTATGATAGCATCAGATCTTCTGATCACTGAACTACACCGCTCCTTAGTATCAAAGCACCTGGAATACATTCTGTTTCCATTTGTACGAGTAACTCGTCAATCTCATCAGGAAGATTGTCTTCATCGGGTATTTTATACGGTATATCTAGTAGATCAAAAAATTCTGGTGTTTTCTTACCCATAATTTCATGTTCAGGGGCATCAGTGGAATATCCCCGCCAGCCTACTATGATCAAAACCGGTATCTTGTACATCAAATTAAACGATGTAAGAGCGTTGATAACATTACCTATCCCTGAGTTCTGCATTATCACCGCGCCTACTTCATTCTTGAAGTAAGCAGCACTGGCTATTCCAAGTGCAACGTCCTCTCTGACTGCATTCACATAATTTATATCAGGGTCATCCAACATTGCTTGAAATACACTAGAGAACGTCGAGTCAGGAACACCTGAACAAAATGTTATCTGACGTGTTTTGAGTATTTCCAGGAATTCAGAGCTATGCATATCTACACCATACCAACGCACTCTAGTTTTGCACCCGCTACCACTGTAATTGCATGCGATGGCAAATGACCCTGTTACGTAATTGTATATAGTATAATGCCAACACCTTTGGTCATGAGATGCGGTAGCAATATTCAATATAATCTCCCACATATAATGAGATAGAGGAAACTATTGCGCAATACCCAATACCATCGAGTACTACCTTGTGTAGGTCTAGGAGCAGATCAGTGGCAAATCTGTTGATTATAGAAGATCTAGTCAGTACAAATGAAGTTAAAGTAACCCTTGTCCACGGCTCTAATAAGTCTCAATCATTTACTACAGACTTCCAAATGCCATTGGAAGATTCAGACAGAAGCGAAATACACTGGTATTTCACTGAGTACTTATCAGATGTTGGAAATGTTGCATCGCAAAGGGCTGATGCAATTGAGGTTGGATTACGCAATCTAGGTAGACTTTTATTTGAAAAATTACTTCAATCCACTCCTGATGCCTTGTCTTTGTACAAGATAGCTATTGATGAAGGACTAGAGAATTGCCGAGTAATCGTAGACTCAGACAGACCTCAATTCTTAGCCATCCCCTGGGAGCTGATTAATGAGCCCGAAAAAGGTTATTTGATCAGCCAGATGCCATCCATTGTAAGAAGACCTACTAATCACAATAAAATCTCTTATCCGTACAACTTGCCGACTGACCAGATTAATGTACTAATCGTAGCACCTAGACCGCAGCTAGGTGAACGCCGTCTATCAGGGGGACTAACTGGTGAAACTGCTCAATCCCTTGAGGCCCTACCTGTACATGCAGAATTAGAATATTTGTATCCTCCTACTTATGAGAATTTAAAGAGCACATTAGCGAATAAACCAAATTACTACCATGTATTGCACATCGATGGCGCAGCATCAGACGGTGGCTCAATCGCTTTTGAACAAGTTGACGGGGCAACCGATATGGTAGAACTAGAAGAACTAGCAAGTTGCGTGAATACTGCCGGTATCCCCACATTAATAACCAATAATGGGCCAGTTAGCGAAGGAAACTCCTGGGTAGGCCCATCTGATACCTCCCTGAGATTATCCACCACCGGAATTCCAAATATTGTATCCCTGCCATACCGGATACAAAGTCCTTCAGGAGAAAAGTTCCTAAGAAAGTTCTATGCGTTGTTGTCAGAAGGTCTTGAGATATCACAGTGCGTAGCCATATCCAGGGGATTGTTGATGGACGACCCTAAACGAATGACACCAACCGGAAAACAAGTGTTTTGGGATTGGATAACCCCCACCGTTTACGAAAGTAATCTATATACACCTATCGCTATCACCATCGATGAACCCGATCCGTTAGGACCTCCGGTATTACAGCCACAACAAGCAATGGATCTGGATTTGCAATTGCCGGCCGCAGGCCAATACGGATTGATAGGCAGACAGCTTGAGGCATGTCGAATGGAAAGGCTAATAGCACAAAACACAGTCATCCTATTGGCCGGAAACACAGGCACAGGAAAAACAGAATTCGTCCTGAACCTTGGAAGATGGTTCCAAAAAGTTGGCCGTACACAGAGGCCCGGCGGTGTTTTCTACACCACCTTTGAAACTTCTCACCCCAGCGGACTGCAACGGGTCATCCATGAAATTGGGACAAGTATTGCCGATCTCGCTTTTGCTGATATGACGATTACTCAACAGCGAGATTGGGTTACCGAATATTTTCGCAATACGGGATCATTACTAATATGGGATAACGTGGAAAATATATCTGGATTTCCGGAAGGCTCTCCAGGACTCTTAGAAGAAAATGAAACCGTAGAATTAAATGACTTCTTATCGCAGATCACCAGCACTGGGGCTACAAGTGTTTTGCTAGTGGGAAGGAAGCCACAAGAGACATGGTTGACCATTGAGCACACCATTGAGTCATGGACCGGATTGAATACTGCCGAAAGCACAGAGATGGCTGGACATATCATCGAGAAATCCTCTATAGATTCAAATCGGATAACGTCTGAAATATCTGACCTGTTACAAAGCCTTGAGGGGCATCCTTTAGCATTACAAATCGCTCTACCTCTACTCAAAGACGTACCTTTGCCCGTATTACTAAGCGAGTTAAAACGTACGGAGGAAGAACTTCCTCCAAGTTCTGAGGAAGAGGGTCGTGATAAATACCTTACGGCTGTGATGGAATATGCATGGACAAAAATGTCCCACAGAAACAGAACTCACTTGCCTTTCCTAAGTCTATTCCAACGTAGAGTGATGATGGATATTTTAAACCACATGACCCAAGAGACAGCGTATAAGTCCGCTATGGGAGAACAACTCGGATGGGGTGCATGTCGTACACTTCTAAGAAGTGCACATTCCTCTGGCTTCCTTGACTCCGTATCTCCTAGCGTATATCAAATACATCCGTCTCTTCCGTGGTTTTACGGAAAGAAACTTTCACTACAACTCCAAGGCCATAACATACGAAATATGGAACAAGAATTTGTACGCGTATATGCCGACACGGCCGATTATTTTATGGAATCACTCTATGAAAATCAGGACTCTGGAGTCACGGCAATCTTAGCTGAAGAAGGAAATTTAACCCAGGCTCTAGGTTTAGCTCTAGAATCCGAACAATGGGAAAATGCACAGCTGCTTGTTCAACCATTGGCACAGGTGTACCACATGCAGAAGCGATTTGCAGAACTTCGGAGGCTCAGAGCTCAAATCCTTGAGGTAATAGGAGAAACATCAGACGAAGCTATATCCAAGAATGCTGTAGAACTCTGGTTATATCTGATAGGAACGGAGGCTAGTGAGGCAGTTGACTTACATGATCTAGAATATGCAGAAGGATTAAATGATAAGCTTCTCCAATATCTTGAATCCCAACCTGAAGGTCATTCGGATCCGCGAACAGCCGCAGTATACCACCAGTATGGTCAAGTGGCTCGACAGAGATGGCAACTTGAACAGGCCGTGGAATGGTTCGAAAAATCTTTAGCCATAGTCCAAGACAGCGATGATCCTTCGGCAGCCTCAGATGATTTCTTCGCGATCGCACAAGTCAAACAAAATCAAAGATACTACACAGAAGCGAAGGAACTGTACCAGAAAGCTCTAGATATTCACCAGAGATTACCGGATGAGGAATCAATGATCGCCGATTACAGGGCACTTGGCACAGTATGTCAGCTGAAATTTGAATACGAAGAGGCTGCTAACTGGCTAAATAGGGCACGAGCAATTGTCGAAGAACAACGTGACGAGGAAACAGCAATACTAATTTTCCACCAAATGGGAACAGTAGCCCATTCACAATATTTCTTCGACGACGCAATAAGCTGGTATCAACAGGCGTTACAACTCAGCGATAGATTAGGCAACCAATACCAAATGGCTGTCGAATTCCATCATCTAGGACTTCTACATCAAGCACGCGGTATTGTCTACGAAGAGGCCGAAGAATGGTATCTAACAGCACTGGATCAGTGGAACAAAATTGGCGACAAGAGATCAGCAGGAGATGAATGTCGCCAACTGGGAGTCCTATTCCACGAACAGGGACAATATGAGAAAGCCGAAAAATGGTATCGGGAAGCTTGTGGCATATTCGAAGAAGTAGGGGACGTAGCTAGACTGGCCCGAACTTACGGCCAACTGGGCATGATTGCAGAGTCACAAGAGAAGATTACTGCTGCTCTAGAGTGGGCCACTAGAACATACGATCTTGCCATCAATCATAACCTATCAGTAATAGTCCAAGTAAAATCACATTTAGGTAGACTAAGAGATACCTACGGCCAGGAGAATTTTAAGTCTTGGTGGTTGGATTTTACCGGTACTGAGGCTCCAGAAGACCTAGATGTTGATACCAGCGGGATAATTTAGTATATCCATTTTCATATACCGAGGAGTGTATATGGCCGTCACTAGACTAGAAATACACAAGCGTCAACCCTATGCCAACAGCCAAGCTTTCGGAGATACGGGCGCATATGAGCAAATCTTTGCGACCGCTTTTTTTAACGTTGATCCCACTAGCCGAGATAACAACCAAATCGCGGATATAGAATTGGCAAATATGGAACGAGACGGTTCCGTTTCATTTTCAGCAAACGTTTGCATACTTCAGCCAAAGGATACTGAAAAAGGGAACAAAACCTTATATGTCGACGTACCTAATAGGGGACGAGACCGATCTCTCAATCTGCTTAATAGCTCCAACTCCGACCAGATTGCAAACCCCGGCAATGGTTTTTTGATGCGACAAGGTTACACAATAGCATGGTGCGGATGGCAGCACGATGTGCCTGACGCCGAATCTCTCATGAAATTACATGGACCTATCGCCGATGTGTCAGGGAAAATTGCGGTTAACATTCAGACCAACACAATAAGCTATTCAGAGGAATTATCTGAGAGAGGACATCAGCCATATCCCACAGCTGATCTCTCTAACCATGGTGCGACGTTGACAGTTAGAGAACACGATGAATCGGAACCATTAATAATTC
Source organism: Dehalococcoidia bacterium (assembly GCA_002724585.1). Taxonomy (GTDB): domain Bacteria; phylum Chloroflexota; class Dehalococcoidia; order Lucifugimonadales; family UBA3495; genus UBA3495. The sequence goes on from PBPE01000113.1 coordinate 11,507, forward strand.
CTCAAGAAGAATGGGGCTTTGGATATATAGACGGGGTTAATATCATTCCCGATGACTGCCATGTATATCTCAAAGGCGGATTTCATCCAGGTAATATCTACCAAGTCATATATACTACAGCGAAGGCGCCCATATCTGGATTAGGATTATTGGCAACCAGAGATTTCGTGTCTTTTCTACGATATTCGGAGTCAAGCAGTGAAAACCCCTGCTCCAATTATTTGAGAAAAGCGATTGGATTTGGCCAGTCTCAAAGCGGAAGATTCCTACGCACTCTACTCTACCTTGGGCTAAATTCTGACGAAGACAACAGGATTATCTTTGACGGTATCATTGCACACGTCGCAGGAGCTCGACGAGGTGAGTTTAATCAAAGATTCTCCCAGCCATCAACAGCCGTAAAACACAGTAAAAGCAATTTATTCCCCTTTACTGATACTATGGCAACAAATCCGTCAACGAGCGTATCTGATTGTCTGTTATCGAGACAAAACGAGAAAGGCAATGTCCCTAAGATATTCCTAATGAACTCTGCCTGTGAATACTGGTGGGCCCATGCCTCTCTAACACACACTGACCTGACCGGTACTATGGACGTGGAACCGTCTAGTAACGTGAGAATTTACAATTATGCCGGCACCCAACATGCATCAGGAACATTTCCTGCAACTAATCGTGATACTAATGGAGTAATTGGCCAACAGTTGTTCAACTGGGTAGATTATCGACCTGCCTTGAGAGCTTCTCTATGGAATCTTCACAAATGGATCGAATCTGATCTTGAACCACCGCCTAGCCAAATAGGTCGAATAGCCGACAACACATTATGTAACTTGGAATCGATCAGGGACATATTCGATAAAATTCCAACAGTTAATTTTCCTGAACAATTGAAACGAATTTCAGACATGTCATTTAACCCACACCAGCAACCTGCAGAGAATCTGCCAAGTAACATTGGTGCCGCTTACCCTGTTAGGGTCCCGTCAGTAGATCAGGACGGCAATGAAATACCAGGGATAAGACTACCAGACATTATGGTACCAATAGGAACACATACTGGCTGGAATACTAGACATCCCGATACAGGCGGCACTGGGCAAGTAATAGGCACCATTGGATCCACCATTCCTTTTTGCGTCACTAAATCCCAACGAGATGCTATTGGCGATTCTAGAAAATCTATCGAGGAGAGATATCCTTCAATCGAAGATTATCTTTCTAAAATCAGAAATGCTTGCGAAAGACTTGTCAACGACCGCTTCGTTATCACTGAAGACGTAGAACCCATAGTACAGCAATCTAAAATACGGTTTGAAAGCCTGGTCACCAATTCCTAATCTTGTCACGAATCCACAGGGAGATATAAAAATGAACATTGGAACATCAATACCACTCCCCGCTTACACTATAGACCCTGCCTTTATGGCAAAAACGGCTGAAGATCTGGGATTTGAGTCAATTTGGTATGCAGAACACCCAGTGTTGCCTGTCCAAAGTACAAGTCAGTTCCCTAGTGGAGGACCAATACCAGAATCATACGCACATTTTACTGATCCGTATATTGCTCTATCAAGAGCCTCCGGTGTGACAGATAAAATAAAATTAGGAACAGGTATAACCCTCGTCCCTGAACGCAACCCATTACTTTTAGCAAAAGAAATAGCAACTCTAGACCGTTTCAGCGGAGGACGGTTTCTGTTTGGCATAGGTGCCGGCTGGAATCGGGAAGAGACAGAATTAATGGGCGGAGATTTTGACCACAGGTGGACCCAGGTACGGGAATCTGTAGACGTTATGAAAGAACTGTGGACTAAGGACGAAGCCGAGTTTCATGGTAAGTACTACGACTTCCCACCAGTAAAGTGCAATCCTAAACCACTCCAATCTCCGCATCCTCCGATAATATTAGGAGGAGCGTCCCGGAACGTTTTACGAAGGATAGCAACCTGGGCGGATGGTTGGCTACCACTGCGTATATCGCCAGAGGAGCTAGAAAGATCCAGGAAAATGCTCGATGCTTTGGCAGGTGAGCTCGGAAGAAACCCTTCAGAAATCACAATAACTGCTTATGGACAACCCCCCGACAAAACCTTAATACGATCTCTGTTCGACGCCGGTGCTGATAGGGTAGTAGTACGACCGGAACATGTTGATACTGAGGAGGAAATGGGACATCAACTTGAAACCATAGCCAACGAGGTAATGGGATAATCTGTACAAGTTAATACCAAAATATTAGAGCAAACTAAGAGGCTTTTTATGGATCAGATCACAGAATTTTTAAGCACATACAGTTGCAACTTAACTTATGAAGACTTAGACCCGGAAGTCGTTCACCATGTTAAGCGAACAATTATAGACACAATCGGATGCGCAGTAGGAGGCTATCTATCTGAGCCAGGTAAGATAGCACGCCATATTGCTAACAACATCACTAGCACACTCCCGTCCAGAATACTGGGCACAGAAAATTATAGTTCTACAGACATGGCTGGATTCGCCAACGGTGTGATGGTTCGGTATCTTGACTGTAACGATTCATATTTCTCTCCCGGAGGGGGACATCCAAGCGATATGATACCCGCGGCTTTAGCTATGGGAGATCCATTTAATGCAGACGGCAGGACTATTATTACCGCTACTGTTCTAGCCTACGAAGTATTTTGTCGGATATCGGATCAAGTGCCTGACTCTCCCTGGGACCAAGGAATATTTAGTGTCATTGGAGCCGCTTGCGCAGCAGGTAAAGTGATGGGATTGGACAAAAATCACATGGCCAATGCAATATCATTAGCGGTCGTACCAAACATACCGCTCAGAGTGACTCGCATGGGAGAACTCTCTATGTGGAAAGGCTGTGCGTCGGCTAGCGCGACTAGATCCGGATTATTCGCAGCTCAATTAGCAAGTGAAGGAATGACCGGTCCATACGAACCATTCGAAGGTAGAAAAGGACTATGGGATTCTGCTTTAAACCGCACAATATCACTTGATGAATTTGGTGGTAGTAACCAACCTTTCCGAATCATGGCCAACACATTCAAGTTCTATCCCTCCCAGATACACACCCAAGCCCCTATTGGACTAGCAATAGACTTACATAAACAAATAGATATATCCGATATAAAATCGATACATATAGATAGTTACCAAGGAGCAGTAAGTAGCGCTTCTACAGAACCAGAGAAATGGGACCCCAAAACTAGGGAAACCGCCGATCACAGTATTCCATATTTAGTAGCCGTTGGCCTACAAGATGGGATTGTAAATCCGGCAAGCTTTACAGACGAACGAATCCAAGATCCATCACTCAGAACAATTCTCAATAAAATGACTATAGAAGAAAATGCATCCTTCACCGCCAAATATCCTAACGAATACAACTGCAGAATAGAAGTACAAACCTTATCTGGAAGAACATTCACAGTTGAGACATCGTTTCCAAAGGGACATAAAAACAATCCTCTGGACGATAGTGAAATAAACGGGAAGTTCAAACGTTTGGCCTCACCAACCATCACAAATGAACAATGTGATACTGCCCTGGGATTATTATGGGACTTGGAGAATCTCGAGACCTTCGACGAAGTGTTTGATGCTCTCGTCGTATAGTTATAAGATTACCGACAATCTCGTTTTCTTTGGAAGGCTATAGCGTGGTGGTATACTAATGCCCATCAGGGCATGTAATTGATTAATCAAGTAGTGAGGATAAGGGGAAAACACGACCCATGGCAACAGAACTAAACAAGGTTATCATCTGCGAAATTTGCGGAGCTCAAATGCTGGAGAACCATTGTAAGATCCGTTGCACTAATTGTGGCTATACCAGAGACTGTTCAGACCCATAGTAAATATCAGACGTCAGCATTGACCCAAGTCCGCACAGCACTAATCCTATTAAATAGTCCACTTACGACGTAAGGCAAGGAACCTTTTGTCCCAGCCAACTAATGAGAATACTACCACACAGGATACCCATGTCGAGGAACCTGACCACCATAGGACATGGTTAGGCCTTCGCACATTCGAGTCACTCGCTTACAGTAACTATAGGTACCTATGGAGTTGCAATTTCTTAGTAAACGCCGCCGACTGGTTACAAATCCTCACAGTCGGTTGGCTGATGCTCAGACTAACAGATGGAAACGCTTTACTAACCGGCACTGTAGTTGGTATTAGAACACTGCCAATTTTGTTTATCGGACCTTGGGCAGGGGTCTTGGCAGACCGCATAGACCGCAGAAAGCTTATGGCTAGCACCCAAGCGATACTCGCTGTTACCGCTGTCATATTTGCTGTACTGGTATCAACTAGTGACATTACTGAAACTGGAACTACAGGTCCTTTAAAACCTTGGCATCTATTCTTGTACGTGGCAGTGACTGGAATGCTTCACACCATAATAAGGCCACTTCGGCATGCTCTTGTCCCTAACGTCGTTCCACGAGTAGCAATGCCAAATGCTATGGCACTTCAGGCAACTACACGGACTGCTACCCGACTGTTAGGACCCGCCCTAGGCGGCATACTTATAGAGGTATTTGGGGGGTACGATTGGAATTTTTACTTAGAAGCCGCAGCCTACATAGGCGCATTAATAGTAATCTGGCCGCTACGAACACCCTATAGGACAAAATCCAACGCACATGAATCAACTATGCTTCAGAATATGGGCGAAGGATTGTCATATGTTTGGAATCATAGAGTAATTCTGTACCTGATTGCTATTATGATGATACCCAATCTCGTATTTCAACCTGTCGTATTTATATTGCCTATCTTCGTTGCGGACATATTGGGAAGTAGCGAAGGCATAGGAGGGTTGCTTCTCTCTGTAATGGGAGTTGGCGGGGTCACTGCTTCTATAATAGTTGCAACATTTGGATTTAAATTGGGTACAGGCAAAACTATTATCTACGCAATGATTCTGGGCACGGCTAGTATATTAGTCATGTCTCAAGTACCTCTGTTACCTGTCACAATAGCCATGTTTTTGATAATGGGATTCTCACAGACTCATATTCGTATCGGCAATCCCACATTAGTCCAGACACTATCACCTGACCAACTCCGAGGAAGGATATCCAGTTTCTATCAGTTTGACAACGGATTCACTCCACTAGCGGTACTACTTATAGGGGCGTTGGCGGAATTTACTGACGCCACCTTCGCGTTAACATTAGTCTCATTGGTAAGCTTGATCATATCAATAGCTACGCTGATCTTTGCCAAGCAAATTAAGCAGCTAGATTAATAACGCTACTTATTAAAAGGCCACCATTCCGGATAATCCCTTAACTGGATATGCTTGAATAGCCTGGGATGCAATTCCACTACGATCTTTAGAGCCTCTAATATGGGTTCTCTAATAGAAAAATGAGCTAAATCAGCACTTCTAAGTTTGAACAAATGATAGCATTCCCGCAAATTCATTTGCGCGAGGATTCTACAGTAGTGACCATGAGTGACCAAATACTGGGCTACATTCGGAGACCATGAAGCCACATCTGCATAGACCTGATCCACCCTACCCAAAGTCTCTTGATAGACAGATTTAAGACCAGATTTATCGACTAGTACCAGATCTCGATAACCATTTTGTACAGTTAGCACTTGAGGTATATAAGATTGCATTCTATGCCGCTTGTATTCTCTATAAGCGCCATAATCCATGAGAAACTCAAAGGTATAATTGATCATCTCAAATTCCCTAGCAGGTGCATCATGATCACCTATATCGACAAGGCTGGATGTGATAACCTCATCAATCTCTTTATCACTCATACTGTCGACGCGATTACTAACTTGAGAATAAGTTTCTGATGATTTGCTGTACAATATGGCAGTCGCTAGTTTAGACTCTGCGTTCTCGTCCCAGCTAACCAAACTGGCGCTAACCGGGCTGCTCAATGGTCCCTGTCCTATCGCGACAGATCTGGACACCTCGTCTCCCCATTTGTTCCTAGCTACAGATTTTAAGTAAGGATTTTCTTCGGCATACTTAATCAGCGTTGGCGTAATTGTTCTTGATTGTTCTCTAATTTCGAGACCAACTTCACGCTCTTCTATTAGGGTCCCGGACATTAACTTTGAAATGGCATGCTCTAATACACGTGCGTTAGCCGTTATACCTACATTAGTTAATGTAGAAGCTGGAAGAACCGATCTACAAGTATCCGTAGCTTCCCTTCGTAGTCTTAGAGCATAGGAGGTATCCCGTTCATTTTCCCGCTGAGGATAGACCGTTTTTAAATAATCTATGGTGCCATCAATCAGCTTCGAATAGAGGCCAAACAATTCATCACAAGCGCGGCGATATTTATTAGATAGCTCGGGTTCTAACTGTAATTCTTTAGGGACATAGTAACTGCCCTTCTCAAGCACCTGGTACCTGGACGATTTTTCTGTATACGAAGCCAGTCTATTGTCTTCCAAAACATCACAGGCGAGCCTCGACAAGTTCTCCAGTGCCAAATGAACAACAGCATGCTCGGCTACGGAAGCATGTCCGTAACCTAGCACCCATCTCTCGTGAAAATCCGCAGCTTTTTCTTGGCTTACCTGCTCCGCGATCTCATCGAAAGGCTCTGGCCTTCTCGAGGTCATAGCAAAGGCTACAGCTATCTGCTCTTCCGTTAGATTATGAGCATCCAGCGGGTACACTCGTCTCTTAAACATATTGCTGTTATCTGACATCAAAGACCTACTCGCCTGTACACCGGATATAACTTATACAAATGCACCAAACCCATTTGGCATCATAACTTCTATAAGGTTTATCTGATCATTGTTCACAGAGGATTCGAGTGCACGTGTAAGTTCGGAAACAGTATTCACTCTAGTTCCGGAGATACCGTAAGAATCGAAAAGTTTCAGAAAATCTGGGTTAACAAGATCTGTTGCCATCATCCTGTTGGCACCGAACCTACCTGATTGATACCCTTTCAATACTCCCCATGCATTATCATTAAAGATCAACACTACAGGGCTAATTCCATATTGGACGGCAGTTCCCAATTCCTGAGCATTGTATTGAAAGCCTCCATCACCTGTTATACACACTACCGGCTTATTAGGTTGGCCGACCTTAGCTCCCAGAGAAGCTGGGAACCCAAATCCTATACCCATCCAGCCGTGAGGCCCGATGAAACTATGAGGATTATTCATTTCCAAACATCTGGCAGCCCGACTAGCTGGAACAGTAGCGTCCAATGTAAATATGGTATCCTCTGGCAAGACTGATCTAATTGCTTCAAATGTCTTGAGCTCATTGCCCCACGTATCTTGTAAAACTTTATATGTTTTATCTTTTAGTTGAGATATTTCATCCCTGTAAGCCTTACCTTTATCAACATCCTGTGTTCCTATCGCTGAAAGCAATTGAGAAACTACCGCTTCCGAGTTAGCCACAATAGGGACCGTGGCATCGTAGCTTTTGCCTATCGAATCACCATCCAGGAGGACTTGTATAATATTTTCGGGAAGATTCAGGCCTACTCCGACGGTAGAACGATGATACAAAGTAGACCCGAGAACCAAAGCCGCATCACAGGACTCTATCCAATCCTGCACAGGGTTATCTCCCCAAATCCTTCTACCTAACGCCTGACCTAAAGACAACGGATGGTTCTCAGGGAAAGCACCCTTCGCACCATCACCAGTAACCACAGCTGCACCTAGACGCTCTGCAAGTTCAATGATTTTCTTTGTTCCGCCCAGAGCTTGTACTTCTTCCCCGACGAATATGACCGGCCTTTTGGATCTGATCAATATCTCAAGTGCTTTCTCCACCATAACAGGATCACCCTGAGGGATGTCAGGGTCTCTAGGTCTAATAACCTCTACATCGGCCGTTTCAGCCAACAAATCAGTTGGAACTTCAAGCTCTATGGGTCTAGGCCTGCGTTCTTGAAACCGTTTGAATGCTTCTACGAAATGATCAGGGACTGACTCGATTTGAGTTATGAGAGCGTTCCAATCCGTAACGGATTCAAACATCTTCAATTGATCTTTCGTCTCATGAGTGACAAGTTTCCCGCTATCAATAAATTCCTTCTCAACGTTAGTAGTAATTTGAAGCAGATTAGAGCTCGAAAAATACGCTTCTCCCATAGCTCCCATAGAATCCGCGGCTCCTGGACCAGTGCTTGTAAGCAAGACTCCCGGTTTTCCACTCGCCCTTGAATAAGCATCCGCCATGTATCCACATCCAAGTTCCAATCTTCCCCCAATAAATCTGATATCATCTTGGTTGTCGAATAATGCGTCAAACAAATCTAACGTGTGAACAGATATAATCCCGAATATAGTATCTACATTCTGGGCTTTAAGAGACTCTACTATTGCCTGTCCGCCAGTCATCATGGGCATAATAATCACCTTCCATTACCATTACGGTCTTACAAAATCTTAAATAAACAATTGATACAGGATACTCTACTATAAGTCTAAATTACTAATTTCAAAGGGTTTTCCAAATTGGACTTAATCTCCATCAAAAACTCTGCAGCTTCCGCTCCATCCGCTACTCTGTGATCAGTCGACACAGTGGCTTTCATTATTTTTGCAACCGTTATTTCGCCCGACCTGACAACAGGTTGATCTTTCACCGAACCCACTGCTACCACAGCGGCGTGTGGAGGAAAAATTATTGCAGCGAAACTCTCCACATCAAACATACCGAGATTACTAATACTGAACGTCGTGTCACTGTATTCACTATTACTAAGATTACCGCTATGAGACCGTTCTATCAGGTCTTTGCTGTCGGCTGCTATTTCCAGCAGACTCTTTGACTCACAATTATTTACACCAGGAACAATTAGCCCTGACTCCAACGCTATCGCAATACCAATATTAATTCCGGAATGCAGTAGCAGATGATCACCTTGGAATGATGCATTGAATTTCTCATGGTTTGCCAACGCCAGTGCAGAAGCTTTGATAACAAGGTCATTAACACTAACACGAGTATTGGAGACCTCGGTTTGGTTTAGATCGTCCCTAAATATCATTGCCTTAGTCATGTCTATTTCTGCAGTAACATAAAAGTGCGGAGCTTCACGTTTACTGTCTACAGTTACTTTGGCAATTGTCTGTCGCATTCTAGACAATCCAATCTTATTAACGCTTCCTCCTGAATCAGCACCATAGTTAAGAATATCTCTTTCTATAATCCTGCCCGCAGGGCCAGAACCAGATATATCTCCGATATTTAAGCCTCGTTCATGAGCAAGTCTCCTAGCAATCGGAGATGCCAGCACCCAATCTGAGTCAGTCCGATTCACCGTACCGGATGCAATAAACTCCAGAACGTCTTTTTCGACAATTCTTCCAGAAGGCCCGGTTCCACCTACTAGAGATAAATCTACGTTATTTTCCTGAGCCAACCTTCTAGCTATAGGTGATGCACGGAAACCACCGGCTGAAGTAACTTCTTCGGAACTCCCCGAGGTAAATTGGTCCACTTCAGAAGCATTATTCACAGGGTCTTTCGATTCTGAAACAGGCTCTCCCACGTCTATATCTGAAATATCCTCACCAGGGTTTGCAATAATTGCAATCAATTCCCCTACAGGTACTACCTGCCCTTCCTGCGCTATGATTTTCCCAATAACGCCGTTTGTATATGCTTCAAATTCAACAGTTGCCTTATCTGTTTCAATGTCAGCAATAACATCGCCGCGTGAAACCTCGTCGCCTTCAGTCTTATGCCATTTGACCACAGTACCTTCTCTCATGTCATAACCCATTTGAGGCATTACTATATTAGTCGGCAATTTATCCTCCAGAAGTCAGTCGAATTAGCCTAGTGTTCCGGATTTCCATATATCACATATGTACAGCATTTCCTTGAACAGACAAGGCAGCTTCCTTTAAGGTTTCCGAAATCGTCGGATGCGGATGGACGGCCCAACCCAGTTCCAATGTTGTTCCTTCCAAAAGTTTGGTCAGTGCCAATTCCCCCAAGAGTTCCGTCACTTCCGGGCCTATCAAATGCCCTCCCAATATTTCTCCATACTTGGCATCCACAACCAGTTTGACCATACCGTCAGTGTGTCCCATTGCAAGAGACTTCCCATTGGCGATCATATTGAATTTACCTATCTTGACGTCATACCCCTGATCTACTGCCTCCTTTTCTGTCAAACCGAAACTAGCTACCTGAGGTTGGCAGTAAGTAGCCCTCGGAATATAGGTATAATCAATATCCTGAATATCCAAACCAGCTAAATGTTCTGCAACAGCTACCGCTTGGGCAGAAGCGACGTGAGCCAACGGCATTTTCCCAGTAACATCTCCTATAGCATATATACCAGGAACGTTTGTAGCCATATGGCTATCCACTTGAATAAAACCATGTTCGGTGGTTACGCCAACGTCATCCAAACCAAGTTCTGAAGTGTTAGGTTGAATTCCTATAGCTACCAACACTTTCTCCGCAGTAACTCGTACTTCTTCACCTAGCCTATTCAGTACTACCTCAGGAAGATCTCCGTCAGCAGATAAGCTGTTGACTCCCGCTTCGGTAATGACTTTTATACCGTATTTATCAAATGAACGTTCAAGGATATGACTTATCTCAACATCTTCGTTTGGGATCAGATTAGGTAATAGCTCTACTATCGTTACTTCAACACCATACATACGATAGAGGTAAGCAAACTCCACCCCTATCGCTCCACCACCTACTATCACAATAGATTTCGGCAATTCAGAAGATAAAATAGCGTCTTTACTATTCACCACCTTGTCGCCGTCAACGGGCAAAGCAGGAATCGTTCTGGGACTAGAGCCAGTAGCTACAATAATGTTGCTAGCTTCTACCATATCGTCAGACGCAGAAATTTGAACCGTTCCATTCCCTCTCAGAATAGCTGAACCTTCTATGTGGTCAATGTTGTTTTTTCGTAATAAATAACTTACGCCTTTGGTATTCCTGTCAACCACCTTACGGCTTCGATCAAAGGCCACTTTGTAATCCGCCCTAAAATTATCGAAATAAAATCCGAATTCTTCCGAACGATTAATATACGATAATATCTCAGCATTCTTTAGGAGCGCCTTACTAGGGATACAACCCCAATTAAGACACACTCCTCCCAGATTTTCTTTTTCGATAACGGCAGTCTTAAATCCCAATTGTGCACAACGTATCGCCGCTACGTATCCGCCAGGTCCTGCTCCTATTACTGCAACATCATATTTTGACAATCTGGCCTCTCAAGATAATACTTCTAATAATTTATTAGTCTCAGATATATAAGTTTCGGTCTGACTAATACGGTATGTTTCAGCGGCAATTATACAATAATCATGCAGACCCGTTTATACTCATGTTTGTTACACTAGGCCTATTTTGGTATTATTGTCTAATCTATCAACCGATTGATGAGGTCACTATGCGAGTCGGACCCTTTGGATTACCTGAATTACTTATTATCTTGGCAGTCTTATTATTGATATTTGGCGCCAGAAGACTACCTGAAATCGGATCCTCATTAGGTAAAAGCCTCCGATTATTTAAATCATCAGTTACCGGCGAAGATGAGAAAAAGGACAATACCGAAACTCATGCCCCATCCGTGGAAGCTACACTGCAATCCACAAGCGATGATAATAAATAGAACTTATCAAAAACCGGCCCAGTAGGCCGGTTTTTTTAACTCTTCTTTCTAGCCAACCTCGCTAACAAAATACCCACTTCATACAAAGCTAAGAGCGGCAACGCAACCAAAGCCTGATTAAATGGATCAAATGTTGGTGTGATTATCGCTGCTAGTAAAAAGGCAATGATTAACCAGAATCTTCTGAATCTGGACAGTCCTCTGACGGTGACTAACCCCAACCTGGCTAACATATACAAAATTATGGGGGTTTCGAAAGATATACCCATCCAAAATAGCAATCTAACCATTACATTAACTATGTTGCTAACTTTTATTAGTGGCGTAGCTACATCATTACCAAAGGTAAGTAAAAAAGTGAGCGCTGGAGGAGTCAAGACATAATATCCAAAAGCCACACCTAACACAAAGGCCAGTAGTACTGCTGGTAGGAACAAGATTAACGAGCGCCGTTCCCTCTGAGTTAAACCTGGCGCGACAAACCGAATAACATGGTACAGAATTATCGGGAAGGATAATACAAATCCCGCCATAAAGGACACTTTAACACTTGTAGACAACAATTCAGTAATTTCTGTATAAACTAGCTCAAGGCCTTGCGATGATCCAAAATCTCTAGCTGGCATTACTAACAAATCGATTATTTGCCGGAAAAACACAAATGCTATAGAAGTGCATACCAGCAGGGCAATAACAGACCAAAATATTCGTTTCCGAAGTTCTCGCAAATGCTCTATTAGAGAAAGTTCGTTAGACACTATCCGAGTCCTCAGGTTTATTCCTACCTACACTTCCAGTCGGGTCGTGTGGAGTATTGGACTCGGTTTCCCGATCAATACGATCCAAATTAACTGCAGTAATAATTTCATTGAACGTATCTCTTAAATCCCGCCAAGTCTTTCCGACCGTTCTGGCCGCATCTATGGATCTACCAGGGCCTAGAGCAAGAAAACCAATAACCAGTACAACAATGAGTTCAAACCCACCAACACCGAATAAGTTCATTACGGTAATACCTGGCTATTAGAGCAAATGGAATCGCAAAAGTCCTCTCTCGTTATATCAGTTCTGAAAGAAACGCCGAGTTCATCAAGAGCATCTATCAAAGCACATAACGGTAGCCCAATGACGTTTGTGTAACAACCCTTAATTTCTTCAGCAGGATTCAAATCCGGGTCTTGCACTGCATAAGCTCCCGCTTTATCCATAGGGGTCCCAGTATCAACAGAATGCCTGATTTCATCGTCAGATAAAACTCTCATTGATACCGAGGTCTGGAGAGCATTGGTGATGTATCGGCCGGTATCAACCTCGATAACTGTTAGTCCCGTAACTACCCTGTGGTCAGTACCACTAAGTTCTTTCAGCATTCTAATAGCGTCTTGGCTATCAATGGGTTTACCATAGGACCGTCCTTCTAATTCAACAGTACTGTCAGCTCCGATTACGTAACCACTCCCAACTCCTTCTGCTACTGCAAGAGCTTTTTGGAATGAAAGTCTCTTTACCATATCCGCTGCGGATTCTTGTTCCATCGGTGTTTCATCAATATCAGGAGATTTGATATTGAAGTGCAGTTCTAAAGATTGCAGCAAATCTCTTCGCCTAGGTGATGACGATGCTAATACAATATCCGAGCTCTTAGGAGTCCTCTTCAGTATTACTATATTCTCCACGTGTTGTGTTTGCGGAAACATATCGACAGGTTGAATAGAGTCAATAGAATAGGAACCACTACACAGCATTTTAAGATCACGTGCTAAAGTGTCTGGATCACACGAAACATACACGACGTTTTGTGGATATAATTTAAGCAAGCTGTCTATCGCTGCACTTTGACATCCGGCCCGTGGAGGATCTAACACTACTGCGTCCGGAACGCTATTTAGATCTCCCAAAACTTCCTCGGTCTTACCTAAAATAAATTCTATGTTGTGAATATTTTCAGCGTTTACCCTAGCGTCTGCGACTGCTGCCGACGATTCCTCGATAGCAATCACCCTATTGGCATACGGGGCGAGTAGAATAGCGAACGTTCCTACCCCTGCATAAGCGTCTAATAAAACTTCGGTTCCTTTGAGGTTCAAAGCATCTTTTACCACTAGGGCCATGTTAGATGCTTGCTTATTATTAACTTGAAAAAATGATGGTGAAGCAACTCTGAATTCAACACCGTGAATCGAATCCCTGTAATGTTTCTGGCCCGTATCAATCGGTATATTTGTAGATTTCAAAGTTGGCTGAACGAGATAATCTCCTGTATCTTCTCCAGCTCTAATAGACAATTGAGTAGTTTCACCACAACGTCCCTGCAAATCCCCCAAGAGTTTATTTATTCCTGGTTGCATCAACATACAACTATCTATTTTTACGAAACGATGTGTCTCACGATTAACAAATCCTAAACTCCCCTCTTCCTTAATAGTAAACCTTGCATGATTTCGATACCCAAACTGATCAGGAGCTGGCAAAACGGGTAATACATTAGGATTTATAAATCCGCCCACTCTGAAGAGCGAATCTATTACTCGGTCTTGTTTGGCTGACAGCTGGGCTTCGTACGATACATGCTGCCACTGGCATCCGCTACAAGCACCGTAATATTGACACGGGGCATCTATTCTGTCTGAAGAGGGCTTTATAACTTCTACAACTTTAGCCGCAATATACTTACGCCTTATAGCAACTATTTCTGCTACGACTTCTTCCCCTGGAATTCCACCAGATACAAATACTTCTCGGTCATTCCAGTAAGCCAGGGCTTCCCCTAGCCTACCCCACGCCGACAACGTTAATGCAAGTTTGTCGCCACGATTAATTTGAGTATTGGTCGCAGTAGTCATTAGGAATACTATATCCTATTTCGTGCCATATACGACACCAAAATAACATCAGGATGAGTACGCTCTTATTGACCTGTATCCAAAATACGGTATACACTTCCCCCAAGCCATTTTTCTGGCACTTGATAGTATTTACATCAATGATGCCAACATTTCTTAGGAGGCTAACATGGGAGAACCAATAGACGTTTCGGAGAATAGCTGGGATACCGATGTCGTTAACTCTGACCTGCCTGTCCTAGTTGATTTCTGGGCAGAGTGGTGTGGGCCCTGCAAAATGATTGCTCCGGCTGTACACGATCTCGCAGTTGAATATACTGGGAAGTTAAATGTGGCAAAAGTCGATGTAGACAGTTGCCCTAATATCGCCATGAAATACGGGGTTCGAAGCATACCTGCACTAATCTTCTTTAAAGATGGCGAACCCGTGGATCAGGTGGTAGGAGCCCTACCCAAAGGCGCATTGAAAAAGAAGATTGATAGCGTATTAGGAAGCTAAACAGCTTCAAATCTTTCTCGGGGGTGGATGGGGCCCGGTGGCTCTTGCGGACTTCAACTCCGTTGTGCCTCGTGAAGAGCGGGGTAGGTGGGTTCGACTCCCTCGCACTCCCGCCAATTTCCTAATTTACGCACAAATTCCGCGAAAAAGAAGGCTCTGACTTTAACAATCAGAGCCTATTTTTATACCTCGAAAAACCGTAATTTAGGAAAATGCGACTGAAATTGTGGCTGAAACCACTATAGCCTTTACCTTAGAAAGAATAATCCGCAGGAGGAATTTATGGAAGTTGTAATCGCCATAGCGGTAGGATTAATGATTATGTATTTTGTTGTTCGCTGGGTACTCATCAAGAAAGGGAAGATGTAACTACAGGACACCCACCCACTCTAGCTGTGAAAACTCTCGCAGTAAATTCGCAATCGTTGTAATATATCTCCAAATGCTTAAAGTACTAACATTACTAATTCTTACAGCCATAGTTATGGCCTCTGTTGCTTGTGGATCTTCTGAAGAAGGACTACATCAAAAGCAAAAAGAGATAATCCATGAGCAGAAGATAATCATGTTGTGTGAAGATTCTCTAGAGCGCAGAGCTAGTTCAGAGAAACGTATGGCAGAATACAAAATTGAACAGGTCTCAAAGGAAAACCAGCATTTCAACGACCCTATGGCCAACGCTATAAGGGAAGAAGAAGGCATTAGAGAATCAATCAACGATGACATAGACAAATACTGCAAGTAGATCGGTAGGGGTTATCTAATATGAGTGGTTTAGAGATTATACTGCTGATTCTTACACTTTTAATCGGCTTAGTGATAACCGGAATTATTATCGGCTGGTTCTTTGTTTGGGCGTTAAGAAGGGTACCCGAAAAAATGATAGCAGGTGTCACTCTGGCAATCGCTATAACAATAGCAATTATCGTAGCGATGATTCTTAATACCCAGATCGGTTCTTAAAGCGAAGGGC
>PBPE01000114.1 GCA_002724585.1 Dehalococcoidia bacterium
TAGCATCATGCCTATCCAAAAGGTGCTCTCTCAGTTTAGGATCTATGAACATCATAGAATGAGCCATGGAGTCTTTCCATTGCTGATAAGTTTCGTCATCATTTGCGGCATCCAACCTAAACTGGAGGTTGGCCGGAGGACGTTCCTTAGACCTCATAGAAATAGTCATTAAAACCAGAGCGCTAACTTCTTCTGGAAACTCCAGGGCATACTGTAGAGCAATGCATGCACCTAAAGTAAAACCACATAAAACCAAGTCACCCGTGACTCCGCTACCCCACAGCCATCCCCGTAGCCAGTTCGCGTAACCATCTACGTCCTCACAAGGGCTTCCTATAGGATGGCCCGGAAGATCTGGAGCCAAACTACCATTGAAATAATCCAATTGATTGCGATAGGAGTCCGAGCAGCTCCCGGCTCCTGGGCCGTGAATGAATACAAACTGAGACATCACATCAACTCCTAACTCAAATTATTCGTTTGGTATTTGGTCGAATGCCGTGCAGTCCTCTAGTTAATATGATCTACCTGCCCATCTTGGTCGCGTACCCGAGAATAACATAGGGTTAAGCGAAAGTATATTCTTAACTTTCGAGCACAAAGTATAATCTATGTCATAACAAGCACACCTGGCGTATCTACTAGAATCGATATGATAGTATATCCTGCAGCTTTAGACGATACAGAAGGATAATATTCTTGAATAGCAGACATACACATCGCGAGCAAATGAATGATGTTACGGTACTTCACGACGTGATGATTAAGATGCGTGACGGAGTCGAACTAGCAACCAACATATTCTTACCATCAAAAAATGAAACCCCTATCGTTGCAAAATATCCTATCCTATTACAAAGAACCCCATACAACAAATCAGATCCTAATCGTATGCAAGAATGCCATTTCTTTGCTGAACGTGGATACGTTGTAGTCTTCCAAGATTGCAGGGGATGCCACAGATCTCAAGGCGGATTCACCAAATATATCAGTGAAGGCCCCGATGGGTATGACACTATAGAATGGCTGATGGATCAACCGTGGTCCAATGGGCAGATAGGCACTTTCGGGCTATCATATTCCGCGCACACACAAGCAGCTACAGCTTGTATGAATCCACCTGGACTAGTATGCATGTGGTTAGATTGCGGAGGATTTTCAAATGCCTTCTTAACAGCCTGTCGTAACGGAGGAGCATTCGAATTACGACAATTAACCTGGGCTTACAAAGAAGCTCTGCAAAGCCATGACGTTACCGATAATCCAGTAAAGTCCCAAGCAGTAAATAACCAAAATATTCACGATTGGTTTAGTAGGCTACCTTGGAAAAGAGGTCATTCTCCCCTTAAGTGGACCCCTGACTACGAAAATTATTTGTTGGACATATGGGCTAGGGAAAATTACGAGGAATACTGGGAACAACTCGGATTATGCGTAGAAGCTCATCAAGAAAATTTTTCGGATGTTCCTCAAGTCCATCTTGGAAGTTGGTATGATCCATATTCAAAAAGCACCACAGATAATTTCGGTATGCTTACTGAAACCAAACAAGGACCAATTTCATTAATAATGGGACCTTGGACTCACGGTGGCCGATCTCTTACATACTCAGGAAATGCAGATTTCGGGTTACAGTCTTCCGTTGAAGGAAATCTAGACGTAGACTACAACCACTTCAGGTTGAGGTTCTTTGATAGTTACCTCAAGGGAGATTCGTCTCGGGTGTACAATCTGCCAGCCGTCACAATTTTTGTTATGGGAGGAGGTAGCGGTACCAAAAACACTGAAGGCAGATTAGATCACGGAGGAAGCTGGCGGGAGGAGTCCGAATGGCCACTACGAAGAACCGTAACTACCAAATATTATATTCAAGAAGACTCCTTGACCACTACTGTCCCACAAACTACTGTAAAAGGTATAACATACCTATATGATCCCAACAACCCTGTACCCACTATAGGCGGCAACATTTCATCAGGGCTTCCTATCATGGAACCGGGCGGATTCAATCAAGTCGAAAGCCCCGAATTTTACGGTTCATCCAAACCCTATTTACCACTCAGTTCGCGACCAGACGTACTTACTTTCCAGACCCCTATATTAGAAGAGGATATTGAAGTCACTGGGCCCATAAAAGCCTCACTATGGATAAGTTCAGACTCTATCGACACTGATTTCACTGCAAAATTGATTGACGTATATCCGTCATCAGAAGATTACCCAGAAGGGTACGCATTAAACATCACAGATGGAATAATAAGAGCAAAATTTAGGAACTCTTGGACTACTCCTGAACCAATGCACCCCGGAGAAGTTTACCAAGTCATTATTGAACTCTATCCGACCAGCAACCTATTCGTAAAAGGGCATCGGATTCGCTTGGATATATCATCAAGCAATTTTCCAAGACTCGATGTTAATGGCAACACAGGAAACAACCCTGGATTGGACCCTGTAAAACTAACCACAAAGAACACAATATACCAAGATAAAGATCACCCGTCCTATCTTGAACTTCCCATAATACCTAGTTAACAAATCGAGGCATCACTTCTCGTGCAAATAGCTCGAGTTGATCAGACGGGATAGGATCCGCAAATATCAAGAAAAAATAATTTATTCCGCGGTCTACGTACGACTGTATTTTGATCACACACTCTTCAGGCGTGCCAGCGATTGCTCTATTCAGTGATTCTCGATATTCCGATTCATCTCTGCCCATATTGCGAGCGTTGTCTTTTACCAACTGTTCATATTTCCTCTTACTATCAGCTATCACTATGGAAGTATTATGGGTAACTTCTATATCTCGGACATCTCTGCCAGCTTCTTCACAATATCGAGTCAATATTCGTAACTTTTCAGAGTGCTCCTCTAAAGACATCCCATTCCCAATGTTGCACATATCCGCTTGGCGTGCGACAGCTTTCAGCACATGCCTTTCACCATGACCTCCCATAAGAACAGGCGGATGTGGTTTCTGAATTGGTTTAGGATCGTGATGCGCGTCAATGACACTATAATATTTACCTGCAAAATTTACTGTGTCTTCGGTCCATAATCTCCTGATTAAGCTAACGGCTTCCGTTAACATCAATGACCGAACTTTTGTTGAAGGAAAGTCATACCCCGAGGATATGTGATCCTCCCTGCCACCACCTGCTCCTATTCCAAACTCAAGACGCCCATTACTTATAACGTCTAAAGTAGAAGCCATCTTGGCCAATAAGACAGGTTCACGATACGTGTTAGCAAGCACCATTGGAATCATTCTGATTCGATCTGTTGCGGAGGCTAATGCTGAAAGAGTAGTCCAACATTCCAAAGTCGGTATATTAATTAGGTCATACAAGCTCGCAGAATAATAGCCTAAATTATCAGCCTCTCGCCACACACGAAGGAGATCTTGATAAGAATATTTTCCCTGATGTATACGGACACAGAACTTTACTTGATTTTCCATAAATATCCTAAGAAAGAGCCAGGCTCAGAATAAATATACTAAGCCTGGGGTGGCCTAGTATATTCTCCATCCATCAGACATATGATTCAGATATCATTTAATTGCCTTCTTTTATGAAGTCGGCTATCCGTTCAGCTATCATCATAGTCGTCACGTTTGTATTGGCCCTGATACAATCAGGCATTATTGAAGCGTCCACTACTCTCATATTCTCGATTCCTTTAAGCCGACCATGCTGGTCTACGACTGCCATAGGGTCAGAATCGGGGCCCATTTTGCAGGTGCCAGAAATATGGTGCTGTGTGGTTACCTCTCTAAGCATCCAACGGTCTAGAGCTGCGTCATCCTCGAGATCCGCATCACTGGGAGCTATACGTTCCTGAACAATGTCTTGCATATCGGGATGATCCTCAAATGCTACACAAATTCTTACCATCTCTCTCATACGTTCTCTATCCCATTCTTCTTGCAAATAATTGTAATTGAGATCCGGTTGCTGGTAGGGATCTGCCGAGTTCAACCCAATGTGGCCAGATCCTAATGCTAATTGGAGACCAGCGGTAATACGAATACCCAAAGGTTTCATCCGATCACCTCCACGGTCAATTCTTTCAGTAGCAAAGGATTGCATACTCACCTTGATATCATTACGTAAATCGGATCCAGTTGCTGTATATCGAAGGGTTACCTGCATCCTAGGAGCCATACCATCCAACGGAAATCCTTCCTTTGTTCTCCACGTAATCGCAACGGAGGGATGATCTCTAAGATTCTGACCGACTCCTGGAGCGTCAACAACCTGAGCGATGCTAGACTTACCTAACTCTTCAGATGGTCCAATACCAGATAACATCAGTATATGAGGGGATCCTATAGGGCCCGCACTAAGTATAACTTCATCAGATTCCACAACGAATGTTTCACCCGCACTTTCTACTTGCACGCCGACAGCTCGGTTACCGTCAAAAATAACTCTATGAACATGGCAATCTGATTTGATTGTCAAATTCAAGCGATGCCGGGCCTGATCCAAATATCCCAATGCGGTACTCATTCTAATTCCGTTGGGATTGTTAAAAGGTGTAGGTCCAACACCAGTAGAGTCAGGGTGATTGTGGTCAGGACTATCTGGAAACCCTACAGCCCTACAGGCATTATAGAAAGCCACTTGGGCTGGCAACCATTCTTCTCGTTTAAACCGACGGGCGATGATAGGACCATCACTGCCATGAAAATCGTCCGTAAAATCATTGTCAGTTTCTATTTTCCTAAAATAAGGCATAAGCTTCTGAAAATTCCATTGATCATTGCCCATTTCGGCCCAGCTATCATAATCTTCTGGCACACCCCTCAGAAACACTTGACCATTAATAGCACTTGACCCACCAGTAACTTTCCCTCTAGGTACCAACATATCCTCGGATTCAGGAGTCGGTTTTCCCGTAAATTGCCAGTTATGATCACTGACCATAATATCTGTCTCTGTAGCGTATCCGAATTTTACCTCTTCAGGTAGATGTTCAAAATTGGGATAATCCGGACCGGCTTCCAAAAGGAGAACATGGCAACTAGGATCTTCTGTTAAACGCGTAGCCATAATCGAACCCGCTGAGCCAGCACCTATAACAATATAATCGTATTTCATATCTTACCTCCGTAGCAGTATGACATTTACAGCGCATATTATAAGAGCGATTAAAGACCGTCAATTACTCCATAACGTTTGGATGTATCACCTTGACCTCGTTGA
>PBPE01000115.1 GCA_002724585.1 Dehalococcoidia bacterium
AAACCTACCAGAATCTAACAAATTGTGGATAACCTCACCATCGCCATCCCATGCCGTTATACCTTTGTAGCGAAGTTTACCTTCTACTATCAACTCGTCAAGCACCTGCGATATTTCCACAGCATCACTCTCATCCAGACAATAGGCATAACGTGGAGGAGGTCCGGCAGCAGACATGTATTCACCTCTATTAGGACCTAGTTGGTGATGTATCTGTAAAATATCTACATAGTCGGTTCCTAGTCTTTGGAAACTATTATCTAATGATTCCCGAATAGCCAGCCGAATGTTCGACAGGTGTTCTTCAGTTCTCAATCTCACTTTCGAAGCAATTATCACATCATTCCGATGAGGCCCGATTCCTTTACCTAGATTAATTTCTGACTGACCGTTGCCATACACCGGGGAAGTATCGAAAAAATTGACCCCGAGATCCAAAGCTTTCTTCACTGTCCGGACACATTCATCGTCAGTAATTGCACCCCACGCATGCCCAATACCAGCACCGCCTAGGCCCACTTCGGAAACCTCTAAATTAGTTCTACCTAGCCTTCGATATTTCAACTATAAACTCCATTTAGATAGAAATGTTTACTGTATTCCGAGCATTCATTATCAAACAGCGGTGATCAGTTTTTGTAAGATCAAGCGGAGTATCATCCGATAAATTGAATATAACTAGAAATCGAATAGCGGATGGCCCAGATCCTGATCTAATGCAGTACTCCTGCCTTGAAAGGTTGCCTAAAATACAAGAACCCCGAATACAAACCAATCAACGCCCCAACAGAGAGTATCCCTATTGATATTTCATACAAATAAAAATTGCCTATTGCCGGAGACCCTATCAGCACAGCAATCCCAGTCATTTGTATTACTGCTTTAAGTTTTCCGTAGCTAGAAACTTTCACACTATCCTGAACACCATTCTCAGAAGCCCACTCTCTAAGAGACATGACGAATATTTCTCTCGCTATTATCACCAAGGATAAAGCCAATATAATCCACGAATCTGACCTGTATACGAGAGTTATGAGGACCATAAAAACAAGAAATTTATCTGCTATTGGATCGATAAATGCACCGAACTTGGTTTGCTGTGATCTGCGCCTAGCAATTGCCCCATCAGCAGCATCACTTAAGGCACCTGCAATAAATAACACAAGTGCTAACAATGTACAGATATAGTTATCTATACAGATCAAAATAGGTACTAGGATACCCAAGACAAATCTTGATAAAGTGAGGGAGAGGGGAAGCTTGTACATTAGGTCACTCCAATTCGCTGTTCATCTAGAAACCTGCTACTAATCACATGCATTAAATCTGATATAACTGTGTGAGCCTGCATAACCTTTTTATAAAGTGAAATACAAACCACCCTTCATACTACAGAGATAAATACTCCCCATCGGTCCATTCCGGATCAGATTCTAGCAAGGCTCGCAATTTCATGAACCTTTCATGTTGTTCAGGACTATTTCCATTAGCCAAATACGCATCTTTATCTCTAAAAACGGCCACACCTATCATCTCGCCTGGACTGTCATCAGGCACCATAAAGTAAGTAGCCACTACACCGTCAATTGTATCTTTATCTTCATTTTCCCATTGCGACAGAACTTGACGAACATTTTCTTCTTCGCCTGGTTTAATTTTCATTTTCCCGATCGTTCCGTACATAACTATAACCTCCATGTGAGCGAACAATATCTACTACTCTCAACAAGATCCTTCGTTAAAGACTAAGAGGGAATGATGTAGACTTTTGTCTGACACAATCTATTTTTGGTGTAACCCCCATTATCTAAACCCTAAGTGGAAGTAAGGAAGTCCAGACAGCGAGGGTTACTATTAGATTATACCAGCCATTATTTGTCAGCCCTCCCGCTGGATTACTGTTTAGGAACAAACCGCATTGATAATGAATTTACACAATGCCGGGCATTAGTAGGAGTAAACCGCTCCCCAAAAAAGACATGTCCTAAATGGCCGCCACAGTTAGAGCATTCTATCTCCGTGCGCATACCATCAGGATCAGGTAATTGATTAACCGCTCCACTAACTTCCCTGTCAAATGCAGGCCAGCCACAATGCGCGTCAAACTTATCCGACGATGAATAAAGCTCAGCATTGCATTTTCTGCAGATATACACCCCTTGTTCGTAAAAATCGTCGTATTCACCAGTAAATGGTCGTTCTGTCCCTTTTTGCTCTATAACATACTGTTCTTCGGGCGTTAGGGCATTGTACTGATTATCATTCATATAAATAACTCCTTACTATGTCGATCGGCTCTCGCATAAGCATCACAATTGATACCATTACTTTTTCTTGCGCTGCATCCACCACACAAAGAATGACACCGCAACTATTGCAACACCGATAAATATTTGTGATTGGAGGTTCATCAACTGTCCTACATTCTAAAGTTTCGTCTCACTATACCTGTTACAATGAGACTATGAGCATATGCTGCTATTTTAGCATTTTATTTACATCAGACTCACGTCAACTAATTGTGGTGCATACATGAAGATAACAGACATAATCAGCGAAGTTTTCGAGTGGGAACGTCCGGGAATCTGGAATGGTAATCATTTCTACGGACCAGGCAGGTTACACAAGGTCTCTGTTTTGACTGATGAAGGTATTACGGGATACGGATGGAATGGTGGTACTGCCGCAGAAAGACCTTTGAATTTGTTTCCTGGGTACGTAGATTATTTTCGACCTATGCTAATAGGCCAGGACCCTACGGATACACGAGCTATCTCAACTAACCTAGGAGAAAAACTCATCAAGATACTGGGTCCTGGGGGTATCAACACACAGGTCTTAGCAGCGATAAACATTGCCTGCTGGGATATCAAAGGTAAAGCTCTAGGTGAGTCAGTTCATCAATTACTCGGTGGCTACCAAAAACGAATTCGAACATATATCGCTGGAGGATACTACGCTGAGGGAAAAGGCTTAGAAGAGCTCCAAAACGAAGTAAGGTTCAATATAGAAGAGCTGCACGCATCGGCAGTTAAGATTAAAATAGGTGACCCAAATGTGGGTATATCTGGCGATATGAAAAGAATAGAAGCCGCAAGGTCTGCAATCGGTGATCAAGCGACATTGATGGTAGACGCTAATTGCGCACTGGACCTGGATAAATCACTCGAGTTCGCACGCCTATTACCAGAATACAATGTGTATTGGTTTGAAGAACCCTTACCAATACACAGCTACGAAGATCACTCTACGTTAAAAGAACAATCAAGCGTCAAGATCGCTACTGGTGAAAATGGGTACCACTTGGCCCATTTTAAAACATTACTCGATCATAATGGGGCGGATATATTGAACGTCGATGTGACCATATGTCCCGGTTACGATGTCGCGAAAGACGTAGTAGATCTTGCAGGTGAAAAAGGGGTCTCTATAGCACCTCACGGCTGCCAAGAGTTACAGTTACCCTTAGCAGCTTCTGTAGCTCATGGCGAGTTCCTAGAATACTATCCAGTTGAAGTGGACTCCCTTCGAGCTGAAATTTTCCAGCCATTGTTAATACCCGATGAAGACGGATTCGTTACGGTTCCAGACACACCTGGTATAGGTTATGAGATAAACATGGACTTTCTGAGAAGATATCAAGTCGGCTAAGACAGTAGATATTCATCAGAAATACCAATCTCGCTAGTCCTGAATCAAATGAGGATATTATTTCTTAATCTCACAGGGCTTTATTACCTGACCGCGGAAATTCTTCTGAGTCCAAGAAGCTACCATGCCAGACCCGGCCGGAACTTCTTTCATGGCCTTTATTTGACCATGTACTGTTACGGTTTGTCCGGGGGATATTGAGTCTATTTCAGCCTGATCGTAATCAAATATCTTACAGATCACGAAGGCCAGTTCTGCATCCCCATTATTACCATCCAGAAGCACTTCATAATTTTCAGTCCGCTCGGCCTTTTCGACTTGCTTTACCACACCAGTGATATCCGCATACTTTGCAAAATATTCCTTTATATTCTTCTTGGCAGAGTTTCCAGTGATACCCTTCACCAACTCCTCAGCTGTAAGAGTTAGCACCGTTTCTGTATCAGCTTTTAACGCTGCGGGCGGCGGTAGCGTAGGCTCCGTCCTTACTTCCGCAACGGTCCTTTGGCGATCCGGGGCTTCAGACGAACCAGAATCTCCTCCTCCGCACGATATAATTGGTACGATAAGGATTATGCTTATTAATACTGCTCCCAGCCTTAGTTTGGAGTTTGATATAAGAGACAACCTCATGATCCTTGATCCCTCCATGCAAACCAGCACCTAGTATTTTCGTTGGTGCAAATTTATACAATGTATTATGCCTAATGTCAATACTTGTTATTCGTATTTGTAATGACCTAATTCGAAACAAGTTGGCCTTTTAATAACGAATTACAAGTACGTACTGGAGCTTTTAATAAAACGGAGCGCTTCCTTCCAATCACTTCCCTAAAATATCCCGAGAAAAACTAGGCGATTCCAAGACTCGACATTTACATCCAATATCAACTATCAATACCTTTCCAGGTGCATACAGTTGATTGCGGGAAAGTACTAATGTCTTTATGATAGTCAATATTTGACATGTGAATTAGGAGAGGCAGAATGGCCAATAAACCTTATATAACGTCCGACCAAGCCAGTGCTGCGATGAAAGCAATCCTCGACGAAGCTAACAATCCTTTTGTAAAACAAATTGCCATCGCAATTGTAGATGAAGCTGGTCTTATGGTCGCTTATCACCAGATGGATAACGTACGACTCTACGCTCGTAGGCATGCTTTTCGCAAAGCATATACGGCGGCTGTTATGGGAATGGATACAAGTGCCAATGGAGCCCAACTATTAGAGAGAGGCAGAACCGTGAGTGACTATGGAGATCCTAACTTAACCCCTGGAGAGGGTGGAGTTGTTGTGCTCTCCAGTGACGGAATAATTATGGGCGGAATCGGCGTCGGAGGATACATAGAACGCGACGAAGAATTAGCGGCTATTGGTTTAAAGGCAATGAACATACAGTAACCTTTTTAAAGGAGCCACACACTGATGAAATTTAGTAATTTCCTGTTTCCAGAAAGTCGTACACCGGAGAATGACCTTACTATCATCGACGATTCATTAAGAGAGGCTGTACTATGCGATCAATTAGGCTTTGATGCCATATGGCTCGCAGAACATCATTTCGATGGAGGCTGTGCATATGTTGATCCAGTCACGTTTGCAGCTGCTATTGGAGCTACTACGAATAACATAAAAATAGGTTTTGCCGTAGCCCAGATGGCACTCCATCACCCAACACGCTTCGCAGAACAGATAGCGTTAATTGATAACATCACTAAAGGCAGAATAATTGTCGGCGTAGGCAGGGGAACCGCTTATAATTTCTACGAATTTAGGGGCTACGGGGTAAACCCTTCAGAAGCTCAAGCTAGACTGCTAGAGTTCGAAGAAATACTGGTCGGGGCTTGGACTCATGACGATTACAAATATTCAGGGCAGTTCTGGGAAATCGATCTACCGGTATTACGGCCAAAAGTCTATCAGCAACCGCATCCTCTCATTATCAGAGCATGCTCTGGGCTAGATTCAACACTGGAAATGGCTCGACAGGGACGACCATTTCTAATGAACATTCAATCCAATGAAGTCACAATTGATCGGATAAATCAATACAAAAACACAATGAGAGAGTCTGGTTTCACTGAAGAATCAATACAATACAACCTCTCCCAATCTTGGATATGGCGAAATGTGTATGTTGCTGATACTGACAAAGAAGCGGAAGAACTTGGGATACCATGCTTTCGAAGTATGCGGGCGTATTTGTCAGATAACCGATCCCGCTTAAACACTAAGGAAGAGTTACTTGGTCAATCAACTGCAACAACTGGCGCTGCCAGGGATTCTGTGGATCACGGTCTTATTTATGGTTCTCCTCAAAAAGTTTATGAGGAACTCTACAACCTCAATAAGACAGGTATTGGTGGGATCATAATTCATTTTCGGTTAGGGCCAATGTCATGGGAGGCTACCGAACATAGCCTACGCCTTTTTTCTGAACAGGTTATGCCTGAATTGAACAATAATTAGTGGGCAGACGTTGAATACTTGATGACGTTTCTATAGTACATAGCCACATTTTTGAGTTAAAAATATGGCCATGTACCATTTAGAACCAAATCGTAGTCTGGTTACTTCCTCTGAATACTATCTACTTAATCTCACAAGGTTTGATAATTTGAGCCTTAGCTTTCAAGAGATTCATATCCTGACCGCCCTGGCCGGGAGCTTCTGTTAAAGCCTTAATTTGTCCTGATATAGTGATAGTGTCCCCGGGCGAGATAGCATCAGCGGTTGCCTGATCATATTCTGACGCCTTGCAAGAGAGAAATCCTAGTGCCCCTTCAGTTTCGCCATCTAAGACTATCTCTAGTGTACCCCTCACTTCATCCTTGCTTCTAACCACACCAGTGATATCGGCAAATTTGCCAAAATATTCTTTAATGTTCTGTTTTGGCTTATTGGAACTTATTCCTTTGACCAGATCTTTCGCGGTTATAACCATCGGAGGGTCTTCAGATTCTGACAGGCTAGACGGATTAGGAAGACTTTCTTTCTTTGCAGCAGCCACTTTGTCAGCAGGAGAACTGGTATCAGCAGGTGTAGCGGTTTCGCTAGTACTACTCCCACCAGAGCACCCTACACCAACCAGCATCGCTAATAAACAAACGGACAATACAAGACTCTTCAAACTCGACACCACATTACATCCCTTATGCATACCGGACCCCACATTTTTATTTATTTAAGTTGATTAGATCATATTCTAAAGCAGAGTTTTTTTATGATCAAGAATTTGAAAGGATCAGCACGGAGAATTACCGTTATGTAAAGGCCTATATCAATCACATTTTGCCATACCAATGAACAAAACCAGTTCTCACAACTACGAATTCATGATTATTAACATAAGCGCATAGATTCTCACGATTTTCTGATATGCATATCCAATCACATCAATTCAGTAACCGAAACCACTTTCACATTCGTGACGTTCAATGCCAAATTGAAAGTATCCAATAGAGGTTCAAACTCGAGGAGTTAGTTTGTTTTGCCACCCAACAAACCTCGTAATTTTGTCCAGAATCCTCTGTTACCCGGTTCAGATACCGTAACATCACTGCTAACCGGCACCCGCGTATCTTCCTCATGTTCGACACCAGATGTAGCAG
>PBPE01000116.1 GCA_002724585.1 Dehalococcoidia bacterium
AGCTGTTTAGGCAATCCAATATCTTTCCATGATTCCATCCCGCCCTCGACATAAGAAACATGTTTGTATCCCAGATTTCCTAATGCTTCGGCGCTCACGGCTGCCCTATTGCCTAATTTTCAAGTCGTAACAATCACTACGTCTTTGTCAGATAATCTCGGATCACAATCAGAAAGACTCGTCGCATTTTCATAGGATTCAACTAATTTATCCATAGATATCATTATGCTGCCATTTACTATGTCTTCCTCTGGAACATTATCTGGATCTCTGGTCTCAATTAAGATTGCATTTGGAGACTCTTTCAATAATTTATAGGCATCCTCAGGACTTATAGCGTTAGTTACTCGCTTCGCTCGCTCTGCCAATTTTCGGAAATCACTCTGCATATACGCCCTCATATTACGGGTGGATCAGCTGGGAAAACCAACCCACCCTACACAACAATCCTTCCCGCGTTATCAAGAAGGAGTTACGCTTAACACAGTATACACCAAACACAATCTAAATCCGCAGCAGTGAAAATACACTAAGAATACCTATTGTTTCCCAGTACTTATCTCAAATAAATATTTCCTCATACATACAATAATTCGAAATACTGTCTGCAGCGACAGAAGAGCAATCTATAGGGTTGTTGTTGTGAAAACCACAGATATAATATAGTTCAAATGAATTTGTTAGATGAAATTCCAAATCAAGACAACTTAGAAACTTTCACCAGATACCAACTTATAGAAATCGTACGCAAGCAACAGGATAGAATAGACAACCTTCATGAAGCACTTAGTGACCTGTCAAAGCGCATCGAAGAAGGGGATCCAGCGATCAAATCAATCGTGAACCGACAAAAATCTAAATACAATACGAAATCTGGATTTAGTCCAGAAGACGACGCAATGATAGAATCTCTATTAGATCCCTAGAAATCTGCCTTGCAGTTTTGGGCTACTCCGACATGTGCCGCCTGAAAATCCGTCCTATACGGGATCAACAACCTAGCTAATTCTTTATAATCAACTAGCAATTCTCCGTTAGCATCATAAGACTGCTCTAAACTGGCTTCCTTAATGAGTTTATCTCGGTATTGAAGAACAGCTGCAAAATGAACTTCAGAAACTTCAGATAATTTATCCCTAGCCTCTTTGCATGGCAGAGACGTCAATCCAAGAAATCTATGTATAAAGCCCGAATGAATACGTGGGTAGCGCAATGAGATCAAAACTGGTTTGGTTACAGAAGTATTATTAGATAATTCAACTGCAGCGAGATCCAGCGCGAAAGCATTTTCAATCTTTATAAATCGTCGAGCTGTAGGGTTAGGTATAAATAACAGACTAGCTGTTAGAATTAATATCACCAGCAGGATTAAATAATGTACCTTGATGATAATTTCTCCTTAGTGGAAGATCCCACTCAACTATTGGAGATTATAAGACATATTTCAGGGCATTAAACTCGGTTGTTACACCCATTTTAATGCCCTGCCATAATCAGTCAAATAATACCGATTTCCTTGCCAATCCGAAGGAACCGGATATTCCTGAGAAAGGCACTGCATATCTAACAACCTAACCATAGCGGCCTCAAATCGATATTCCCAACAAAATCTTCCTGTCTTAGTTATGACAAAATCATTTGGGTAATCCTTCGAATAAATTTCTAGTTTAAGTGCTACGTGGCGCCTTAACCAATCTTTAGTGATAAGGCTTTCACAGTGGTTTGTAAAACCAAAGGATTCCATATATAAACAAGCACTGATGATGGTAGATAAATAAATTTGAAAAGGAATCGGCTTCTGCATATAAACGATCTACTAATCCGGATATTCGTGCACTTTATCATACAATGTAAAACCATTAGCTAAGTATGGATACAAAGATTTAGATGCTAGATTCATATAAAGGAAACCAGCTATTATTAGTGATAGACCTCAATCTATTTACCGAGGAGAAAAAATGTATATCGTCAATATAGCAATCGAAATAAAAGAAGGGTTCAAGGATCGATTCATAGAGGGGATAAAAGAAAATGCTAGCCATGCTCAAAATGACGAACCTGGCTGCCTGAGATTTAATGTGATCCAGGATGCTAACAACGAAAATAGAATTTGGGTATATGAAGTATATAAGGATGAAGCCGCTTTTCAGGCCCACACTCAATCTCCGCATTATTTGAAATTCAGAGCAATGAGTGATGAATGGCGTGAAGACATAGGCTCATACGGAGCAGGAAGAGGGTGTTCTAATATTTGGCCCCCAGACAATCAATGGTCATAAACTAAGGCGATGCCGGAGTCAAGTTGCTGCTGAACTCCGGCATTATCTTTAAAGCAAAAGTTTCCAACGATGTAAGACCGTTAGGACTATTCAACAACACGTATTCAGCTCCTATATCCATCAGTTCTTGAATATTCTGCCTGATAATATCAACAGACCCATACATAGTTCCCAATAGAGCGGCCTCTCTTGTATCTTCAAACCCAGGTCGTTTAGTCAATTCTTGGGTTCTACGGCGTCCTGCCATTCGAGCTTGTAGAGCTTTCTCATATTCTTCTTCGGAATCTAAAATGTAAAGAGATCTAGCAACAGCAACGTTCTTGGGATCATATACCCGACCATGGGACTCAACTTCTCTTTTATACAAATCTATAGCTTGGGCAATTTGTTCTACTGAGTCAAACTGCCCAAGCAACATGTTGTAACCCAAAGCAGCAACCTGTTTCACTGAACGATCACTCCCAGCTCCCATCCATAATTTAGGATGCGGTCTTTGGTGAGTAGGAGGTTCTACAACCACATCTTTGAATTTCCAATATTTACCATCGTGGGACCATGCTTGATCCGATGTCCATGCTTTTAGCATGACATCTAGGCATTCCTGAAATCTTTCATCTGACTCTTCAATGGGTATGGCAAATCCATCAAATTCATTCAACCGATATCCTTTCCCGATACCGATATCAATCCTACCGCCAGACAATAAATCCAATGTAGCTATTTGTTCTGCTAGTAATACAGGGTTATGCCAAGGCAGGACTAGCACAGCCGTTCCAAGTCGCAACGTATTTGTACGAGCAGCTATCCACGTTAACAGGTTAAGAGTAGCGGAGATTTGGCCGAATCCTGTGAAATGATGTTCAACGACAAAGCTGCTTTTATAGCCTAGTTTCTCAGCGGATATATTACGGTCGACAAATTCACGAAATCCTACCGCACTGTCATCACTAGGGCCACCTCTCTTAGCCTGGGCACTTCCGAAAATACCAAACTCCATAAAACTCTCACTTCCCCACATTTTAGTCATCATATGAGATTAGGAATAATATCAGTATCAATCATCGTATCATGGCAGGAACTGTTTTAGAACTGCAACTACCCTTAGTTAGCCAATATCTAGCCGACAATCATCAATATTAATATAATAATTTGATACACGAAGGAGGAACCAATATGTACATGATCAGAAGAGTTGCCAGAACTCAACCGGGAAAAGCGTGGGAAGTTGCAGGCTATCTAACGAAAATTTGCGAAGCATATGAATCAAACGGAAGGAATAAAGCCCAGATATACATTGGCGGGCAGGGCTTGCCCGGTACGCCCAATACTGTCATTGCTGAATGGATCCAAGACACTATTGAGCCGAATTGGCCAACGAATGTCCCAGATTCAGTGCGGACAGACAACGCCAAGATGCAGGAACTACTGGTGACAAATCCAGATGGTAGTAAAGAGTATCCTATTGAATTCTATGAAATAGCTACTCCCGATAAACTTAAGGAACGAGGAGTTAATTTATAGCAAACACCATCCCTGACAAATAATACCGAAACTAACACATAAGCTGTTATTTATCTGGTAATACTAACTAACAGCTTATGTTACCTTTATACTTATGATACCCTAGTCGATATAACGCATGATAAGGTGATTATTGGTGGTCAACCCGAAGGGTATAACGGCATCATTATACGTCACATGTATTGTCGACCAACTCTACCCCCAAGTCGGGGTCAGTGTTGTCAATGTACTACGAAAACTAGGCGTACATGTAGAGTTTCCTGTCGATCAGAGTTGCTGTGGGCAACCACTTTTCAATTCCGGATATGTATCTCAAGCTAGGGAATTGGCACTTAGGGTTATAGAAAGTTTCAAAGACAGCGAGTACATCGTCGTGCCATCAGGCTCATGCGCCGCCATGTTCAGAGAATTTTACCCAGGGTTGTTCGAATCCGATCCTAAACTACATAAACTTGCCCAGGATTTCTCAAAGAAGGTCTACGAATTCTCTGAATTTCTAGTTGAAGTACTCAATGTTAACCAAGTAAAATCCTCCAGCGACGGTCTCCACACATTCCATACTAGTTGTCATATGCTTCGCGAACTTGGAGTAAAGAACCAACCCTTGTCTTTATTGGAAGGAGTACAAGGCATACAAACTGTTGATTTACCACATCGTGATGTGTGCTGTGGATTCGGCGGAACATTTTCTGTCAAATACCCCCATATATCTGAAGCTATGTTATCCGATAAAGTGGATAACGTTCTTTCTACTTCATGTGACATATTAGTTTCATGCGATATGAGTTGCCTGATGAATATAGGAGGAGCACTCACGAGAAATAAATCAGAGATAAAAGTCAAACATTTGGCTGAAATATTGGATGAGGAAAGCAGCTAATGGCTGAGATAAAAACCAAGAATTTCCTTGCCTCTTCTCAAATGGCAATCAAAGACCCTCAGCTTCGCCAAGCCCTTGAAAAAGTTGGGACTGGATTTGACGGAGCGAGAAGAGAGGCTATTGAAGAAATAAGCGAGGCCAAATGGGAAGAGTGGCGCCTTAAAGCAAGGGAAATTAAGGAACATACTATCGAAAACCTGGATTACTATCTGGACATGCTCTATACAAACGTGACCAAGGCTGGGGGGCATGTACATTTTGCTCGTGATGATAATGAGGCAAACGCAATTGTATCTAAATTAGTGGAGGCTAATAATATACAAATCGCCACCAAAAGCAAATCCATGGTCTCCGAAGAATTAGGATTGAACGGTGTTTTAGAAAGCCTCGGAGTAGATGTATACGAAACGGATTTAGGCGAATATATAATCCAGTTGGCTGGAGAAACCCCCTCCCATCTTGTTGCACCAGCTCTGCACAAAACAAAAGGCCAAGTAGCGTCATTATTTCAGGACAAATTAGGCATACCATACAATGAAGACATTGAGGCAATGGCCAAGACTGCACGAGAGATATTACGGGACAAATTTCTAAACGCAGATCTCGGAATCAGCGGAGCTAACTTTCTTGTCGCTGAAACTGGATCTTTAGTTATTATCACTAATGAAGGTAATGGCAGGCTTTGCACATCCGCACCAAGAATCCATATTGGTATAACTGGAATGGAGAAAGTCATACCTTCCCTAGAAGATCTGGCAACATTCCTAAGACTACTTCCCAGATCTGCCACAGGTCAAAGGCTAACTAGCTATGTGAGCATCGTCACGGGACCTCGTAGGGTTACTGACGAAGATGGCCCTGAACAATTCCACCTAATAATTGTAGATAACGGCAGATCGAAAATGTTAGCTGACCCCAAGCTACGTGAGGCTTTATATTGTATCCGGTGTGGAGCATGCCTAAACATATGCCCTGTATATCAGAAAGTCGGAGGGCATGCGTACGGCTGGGTATACCCTGGTCCGATTGGCTCTATCGTTACCCCTAATCTCACAGTCCTACAAAATGCTAAGGATTTACCTTTTGCATCAAGCTTATGCGGGGCCTGCAGAGAAGCCTGCCCAATCAAAATAAATATACCCAGAATGCTTCTAAATCTTAGAGAAGAGTTGGTTCAGCCAAATAGCAACGCCAATAGCACTAGTAAATTTTCTGAGGACATTGCTGCAAAAAGTTACACAAAGCTCATGAAACATCCCGGAATTTTAAAACTGGGAACTATGATATTAACCGGACTTCAGAAACCATTTCTAAAGGGTGGAGTGATTTCTTCTGTGCCAATCCCGCCGCTTTCAATATGGACACGATCAAGAGATCTTCCGAAACTGCCGGATAAGACATTCCATCAGATATGGAAAGACAGCCTTAAGGACAATCAAGATAATAATGGATAACCCTATGAAAAACCTCGGTACTCCAAAGGATATATTTCTTGAATCCATAAGGGATTGCCTAGGTAAAAATGAAGGGCAGCCAGTTATTCAGCGTGGAAACCTTAGTCAGAGCACGTGGGAACTTCAACAGCTATCTGAAGACCTGCGTTTAAGTCTAAACAAAGACATTGATGGTCTGACAACAAAATTGTCGGCAACTGCAGAAGCAAGAGGTTGGAATGTACACCACCCTGTCAATATGGAGGGAATATTAGACGTCATCAGTGAAATAACCAAGAAGTGGGGGAGCACTGATATAACCAGAACAGATCAAGAGGTTTTTTACGAATATTCCATAGATTCCGGATTATCCAACCTGGGATGCAAAATTACAACAATCGCCCGTACCGATTTACAAGAGGATAGGATAAGACTGAGAGAAGACATTATTTCTTCTGGAATAGGTATTACAGGGGCTGATTACGCCGTAGCCGAAACAGGTTCTGTCGTAATACTACCTAGAAAAGGCTTGAGCAGGTTAGTATCTGTAGTTCCTCCCGTTCACATTGCACTAGTGAGGAAACAAGATATACTCCGCAGCCTAGATGACGTATTCCTATTGAGGCGCTTAGATTATCATCTAGGGAACGATATGGGCAGCTATCTAAACTTCATCACAGGACCTAGCCGCACAGCTGACATAGAACAGACGATAGTAATAGGCGTCCACGGACCTAAAGAAGTCCATATGCTACTTTTAGACTAGGAGGCAAAAATGCCTGTTCGGATTGGATTTACCAAGTTTAGAGAGCAAATGCTTGAACAGGAGTTGGCAACCATACAAGAGCTTCTACCTACACTTGGAGTAGAAAAAGTCATCCTCGGTGGAGACATGGTGTCTGGTGACTATTCACCTGAAAGCAGCATCAGATTGATCATTGTTCATGATACGGATCGCCAATTTGGCAGAAGAGCAGATTTCTTCTCCTATCACCTTAGTAGCATGGTCGATGTGGAAACATTGGTCTATACTCCAACAGAATTCGAGACATTACCTGACGAATTACCCGCCCTGTACAATGC
Source organism: Dehalococcoidia bacterium (assembly GCA_002724585.1). Classification (GTDB taxonomy): domain Bacteria; phylum Chloroflexota; class Dehalococcoidia; order Lucifugimonadales; family UBA3495; genus UBA3495. The sequence continues at coordinate 7,197 of PBPE01000116.1, forward strand.
ATGTCAGAAAGGAAGAGTAATTTACGATGCCGGACTTTAAGAAAGAAGGCCTCCGCTGGCTACAACAGAGCCGACAGGATTTAGACGATGCAGAGTTTAACCAAGGCGGTAATAGATTCAACATAGCATGTTTCCTTGGCCAACAGGCCGCAGAAAAAGCGATTAAAGGATATCTGTATTTCAGGGGATCAGAAGATGTATGGGGCAACTCATTAATAGATCTTTGTGAAGATGCCAAGATATTTGACATGTTTTTTGATACGGTTAAAAGTGAAGCAAGGCAGCTAGATAAATATTATTACATCACTCGATATCCTGAATTCCTGCCCAGTGGTACCTCACATGACGCGTTTCAGGTAGAAGACTCAGAGAGGGCAATAGAACTTTCTAAAACAATTGTAGAGTTCGTAGCAGAGAGAGTTGAGTAACGACCAGAGTTTTAATCATCCAAATGGAGATCAACGAAAGCCCCTAACATCCTAACGGTCCGCTCTGTAGCACCCTCCAACAAATCCGCGGTCCTTTCAATGCTGCGTTCGAAACTCATTGGCCTATCCCCAATACACACTATGCCAGAAATACCATGGTCATATAGCTTTTGGTATCCTTCCCCAATACTACCTGCCATTATGACAGTAGGAACCTTAAATTTCGCGGCTCTCCTAGCTACTCCAACGGGAGCTTTATCATAAATAGTAGACTCATCAGATCTCCCTTCTCCTGTCAAAATAAGGCTAGCTCCACGCAAATGCTGGTCAAACTGTAGAACATCACACACCATATCTATACCGGATTGTAGATCTGCATTAGCAAACGCCATAAGCCCAGCTCCTAGTCCGCCTGCAGCACCACTCCCAGGAACATCTATAACAGACTTTCCTAAGTCTGAGGCCACGACTGCGGCAAATTTAGCTAAAGCTTGGTCCAACTCTCGTACCATATCAGGACTTGCGCCTTTCTGAGGCCCAAATATCGCGGAAGCTCCTTGATCACCACATAACGTATTTGTTACGTCAGTCGCTCCGACTATATTAGCCTGTGACAATCTTGGATGGGCTTTGGACATATCTATTGAGTCTAAGTTAGATAAGGATTGCCCCCCTGGTGGTAAAATTTGACCGTTACAGTCCAGGAACTTAATCCCCAATGCCGATGCCATACCAGACCCAGCATCATTAGTCGCACTCCCTCCCAATCCAACTACTATATTCTTAAAACCTTTGTCCAGAGCCTCTTTTATAAGCTCTCCAGTTCCTCTGGTCGTTGCCCGTCGCGGGTCTCTCAGGTTATGCGGAATAAGTGCTAACCCCGAAGCAAGAGCCATCTCTATAACAGCTGTATTTCCATCCCCCATGACCCCCCAATTAGCGTCCACAGGTTGGCCAAGAGGACCAGTCACCACGCTTTTATATATTTTGCCGCCTGTTGTAGAAACTAACGCTTCAAGAGTTCCATCACCACCATCTGCCACGGGAACAAGTACCGTTTCTAACTCAGGATTAGCTCTGAGAACGCCCCGCCGCATAGCTTCGGCAGCTTCAAAAGCATGTATGCTTCCTTTGTATGATTGAGGAGCCAGAATGATCTTCTTTAACATCATGAAGCCATTATATACTACCGATATCCATTCTCATTGACCTCTGCTACAATTCAGAGACTCAGTTTATTCAGACCATTTACAAGGATATTAAGACGTGTTTTCTATAGAAGATCTTAAACAAAAAGCTTTCCAGCAGATAGATTCAAGAGTAGAGGAAATAATAAACATCTCAAAAGAAATTCTCGTAAATCCGGAACCTGGGTTTAGAGAAGTGAAAACTTCCACTCTAGTATCAAAAAAATTCGCAGAACTCGGCATCCCATTTCGCTCAGGTTTAGCCCTTACAGGGGTTAAAGGAGAGATATCCACCGACAACCCTGGCCCCACACTAGCTCTTATAGGAGAATTAGACTCGTTAATTGTAAACGAACATCCTTTCTCAGATGCAGAAACTGGAGCAGCCCATGCTTGTGGGCATCATTGTCAGATAGGAATGCTAATTGGGGCCGCGATAGGTCTGAACATCCCTGACATATTAAGTACACTAAGTGGGCGCCTAGTGTTTATGGCTGTGCCCGCTGAAGAATATATCGAAATAGAATATCGGAATTCACTACGAACTGACGGTAAAATTGAATTCCTCGGAGGAAAGCCTGAACTGATCAAATTAGGGGAGTTCGATGACGTAGACATGGCCATGATGGTCCACACAACCAGTACAGAATCTGAAGGCCAGTTATGCCTAAGTGGAACTAATAATGGTACCGTCGCAAAAAAAATACAATTCATAGGGAAAGGTGCGCATGCTGGTGGTTCCCCCCACCTAGGAATCAATGCATTAAATGCAGCTTCTCTAGCTTTAAGTGCCATACACTATAATCGGGAAACATTTAAAGACGACGATACCATAAGAGTCCATCCGATAATCACCAAAGGTGGTGAAGCAGTAAGCGCGGTACCAGCTGATGTCCGAATGGAGACATTTGTCCGTGGTAAAACAATTGAAGCTATCTTGGACGCCAACGCCAAAGTAGACCGAGCACTGAAAGCAGGAGCAATGGCAGTGGGTGCTACTGTAAATATACAAACAATACCTGGGTACCTGCCTCTCCGACAAGATCCGCTCCTAGCTGAAGTTTATGAGCCAAACGCTGTATCTTTAGTTGGAAAAAACAACGTAGGCCACATCAGTCACAGAACAGGGTCCACCGATATGGGTGACGTCAGCAATATAATGCCAGCGATACACCCATATGTAGGAGGAGCAACCGGACTCGGCCACGGCGCAACTTATGTCATAGAGGATTATGAGCTTTCGGTTATCACCGCTGCTAAATCCATGGTCGCCACAGCAATTGATTTGCTATACGACGGAGCTATCGCTGGAAATCGCATACTAGCTAATCATAGGCCGCACATGACCAGATCAGAATACCTGACTTTTATGAGAAATCTTGATCAAGACGAAACTTTTAAAGGCTAGTCATTATGTTAAGTATTGAAGAATTGAAGCAGAAAGCTTGTGCCACAATTGATCAGCACAAGGATCAATTGATAAACATTGCTAAAGATATTTTGAACAACCCTGAATCAGGATATAACGAAATTCGTACAGCCAAGTTAGTGTCAGATGAATTCAACCGACTCGGTATACCACACAGAACCGGACTAGCTATAACCGGAGTTAAAGGCTCGATAAAGTGTGGTGGCGGACCGGGACCGAAAGTGGCTGTAATTGGTGAACTTGATTCTTTAATTGTCAATGAACACCCTCACGCAGACGCAGTCACAGGAGCAGCACACGCCTGTGGACACCATTGTCAGATAGGAATGTTGTTAGGGGCAATAACTGCTTTGTCTAATCAAGAAATATTACAAGACCTTTCGGGCGAGATAGTGCCCTTTGCAGTCCCAGCAGAGGAATTCATCGAAGTCACAAAACGGCTCCAACTACGATCTGAAAAGAGAATAGAATTCCTGGGAGGCAAGCAGGAATTAATCGGACTCGGTGAATTTGACGACATTGATATCGCCATGATGTGCCATACAGCAGGTGACATGGGTGAACGAAAATTCGCCATCGGCGGAACGAGTAACGGGCACATAGTGAAGTATGTTCAATACAAAGGGCGAGGCGCACACGCAGGAAGCGCCCCTCACCTTGGGGTAAACGCTCTAAACGCAGCTTCTTTCGCACTACAAGCTATAAATGCAAATCGTGAGATCTATATGGACGAAGATGTAGTTAGAATACACGGTATCATGACAGCGGGAGGCGAAGCTGTCAGTGCAGTCCCATCAGATGTCCAACTTGAATGGAGGGTACGATCCTCTACTCCCCGAGCGGTGGTTAAGAATTCCAACATTGTGGATAGATGCTTCAAATCTGGTGCACTGGCTGTAGGCGCGAGCGTAAATATAACCAACATACCAGGATACCTCCCAATGAAACACGATCCCACACTCCAAAACCTATTCTTTCACAACGCATCGGGCTTGTTAGGGAAATCGAATGTAATACTAATACCCCAAGAAAAGAACAGAGGGGGTTCCACGGACATGGGAGACCTGAGTCAAATTATACCCTCTTGTCATCCATACACTTCAGGAGCTGTGGGAGCTGGGCACAGCAAAGAATACATTATCAAAGACTATGAGTCATCAGTGATAACGCCCGCCAAACTTTTGGCCATGGCAACCATAGATCTGTTAGCCACAAACGGTGGCAAAGCGCAGGAAGTTGTGTCGACGCATATCCCAAATATGACAAAGGAATCTTACTTAAGATTGCAGCGTGATAACGCTACAGAAGTATACTTTGATGGGGCGATGCAGTAATCGCCCCATAATTTGGTGCTTTTCCAGAGATGAGTTTATAAAACAAATTCAAGATTAAAAATCGATCGTTAGAGAGTCACCGGCCACCCATTTAAATTCACGGAACTTAGTATCTTGGGGCGCTTCAAACAAAAGCCATCCTTCCAACCCACATCCTCTTCTAAGCTCTACGGCTCTTCCCTCTCCTGCCTCTGACAACTTATTCCACAAAAATACCATAGCTCTTTCGTCATACGGATTCTCTGGCTCACCAACCTCTACCATAGTATCGTTAACATTTATCGGGAAATACTTGCCCTGTACAAAATCACGTAACTCGGCAGAGCGTTCATCGATATTAACTATTGCATTAGTAGCAGTATGATTTTCAACTTTTAGCTTTAGTAAAACCAACTCTAGTTCAGGAGATGATGGAGTTATCTCCCAATGCTTTGTTTCCTCGGTAAGAGGTTGGTTTGACGTAGAAGCATCCGGATCGGCTGGATCACATCGCGAGGGCGTTTTGACCCCTCCCGTACGATAAGTTACAGGGAACGCCACCTGATCGGCACGCTCTATACTCATTATAATCACGTCGAGAGTCTTTCCCCTATAACGCTGACCTATCGCCGATGAGACCTCAGAGCATGCTACTAACACGAGCATGAATAAACAAAGAACTAATATATGACGGCTGGTTCTACTTAACACAAAGATACTCCGTATAATAATGGATAATTTTAGACATTCATCGTGGGAAATTCACGCAAATTTCCAACCAGATCAGTCAAAGTACTGATCAAATACTCTATTTCATCATGAGTGTTATCCTTCCCAAGAGTAATTCTAAGGCTGCTCCTTGCGAGCTCCGCGGTCTGGCCCAATGCTAGCAATACGTGAGACGGTTCCAAAGATCCTGAACTGCAAGCACTACCGCTTGATGCCGCTATACCTGCCATATCAAGACCTAGTAAAATAGACTCTCCTTCAACCCCTTCAAATGCAAAATTGACATTATTAGGGAGTCTATTATTTCTACCGCCATTTAACCTCACAGATGGTATTTCCTCTATAACCCTACGTATTATCTCGTCTCTCAGACTCGAACAGTGTTCACTATTGATATCTCGGCAATCATCCGCGGTTTTCAATGCGGTAGCGAAACCAACTATACCAGCTATATTTTCAGTACCTGAACGCCTCTCACGCTCTTGCCCACCACCGACAATCAATGGCAAGAATGGAGTTCCTCGTTTCAAATACAAGACTCCACTGCCCTTAGGACCATAGAACTTATGCCCAGATAAACTGAGCATATCAACCCCTAGTTCCCTAACATCCAGAGTCAAGAAACCAGCGGCCTGGACTGCATCTGTATGCATTACTATCGTCCTATTCAGTTCTTGAGATCTCATTTTTACAGCTTTTGAAATATCAGTTATAGGATTTATAGCCCCTATTTCATTATTAGCGTACATTAAAGTAACTAATGTCGTATCATGATTGATCGCGTTATATACCGAGTCAGGTGTTACGATACCATTGCCATCAACTGGTAGATAAGTGACATCAAACCCGACATTTTCTAGGAACTGGCAAGCATGCAAAACAGCATGATGTTCGACGCTAGATGTAATTACATGATTGCCGGTTTCACGTAATGCCGTAGATGCGCCATGAATCGCAGCATTGTCTGACTCAGTACCGCCACTAGTGAAGACTATTTCTCTGGTTCGGCAATTCAACACAGACGCGACATTTTCTCGGGCGTTGTCCAAGGCATGGCGTGCTTCTTGTCCTACAGTGTGGACACTCGAAGGATTTCCGTACAGATGACCAAAATAAGGCAGCATAGCTTCTACCACCGCTGGATCGGTGGGAGTAGTTCCTGCGTGATCAAAATAAGTTATGCCTCGTGGATGCATATTAGCCTCAGACTAAGTCTCCGATAATTCTAGCATAGTCAGGTTAGGAATCCTCTCAAACAAATAACTTATTCCAATAAGGTTAGATTTTGTTTCTACAAGCATAAGCTAAAATTTTATAAACCAGTTTTGAAGCAGTATATGAACATGATGGAGGCCCCTGGTCAGGAGAAAGCTCACTCACGTCAAAACCTACGATTTCTCGCTTATCAGCGATATGTTTAATCAAGTTTGTGACATCATGCCAATGCATACCACCCGGCTCGGGGTTCCCTACAGCGGACATTATCGACGGATCAAAGACATCTAAATCCACACTTAGATAAACATGTTCACTCAAAGAATCGACTATGCTGTCGACATACTTAGGATCTTCCGGTGGCCAAAAGACACACGTGAGGTCATTTGAATCTATGTATAGTTTCTCCTCGTAGCATAAGCTACGCACCCCAACTATCACTATATTTCCTTGTTCGTGAATCCGACGAGCTCCCGAGGCGTGACCCCACTTAGTTCCCATATACTCATTTCTTAAATCTGCATGAGCGTCTAGATAAACAACCGTAGCATCCGGATAATATTTCTGATGAGCTAGTGCGGATCCTATAGATACTGAATGCTCACCACCAAGTACTCCCACTAATTTGCCCATTCCCAGATAGTACTCAACAGCCAGCTGAACCCTCTGTGTCATTAGTTCCGGTGAACCCATATGAGGTTCAAGATATGGGCTCGTATAGATCCCTATATTGGAAATATCAACATCTAATTCGAGATCATAGTCTTCAAGTTCTGATGAACTCTGTATAATAGCAGATGGTCCATTTCTGGCTCCTACTATGGAAGACTCAGTACTATCGTATGGTACTGGCAACACAACAGCAGATGCTACATCCAAATTGCTGTCTGTATCTGGCAGAGCTAAAAAGTTCTTATTGATCCAAGGAATATCCTTAGGCATATGCAGATTTCCCTTACTAAGATCTATCTACCACCAGAGCATCCCTCTGAGAAGAGGTTTCATTCAAACCCTGATCGCTATCCAGCCATTCCAATCCTCGATCTAATACCAGTGACTTGACTTCTGATAAGGAAAACAGTTTCTTAGCATCCTCTAAGGCTTGTGCATTATCAAAAGCCTTACACGAGAAAATATCTATATTCACATAGTTTCTACGAGGAAACGTATGGATGCTTATATGGCTTTCTGCGATGATAACAAACCCAGATACACCCGCATCGTCGTAATTAGGGCCATTATATTCAATAACGTTCGGCTCAGTTATGCGTGTCATACCCAGATTGTCAGGATATTCCGTTAGGAAACTGCGTACAGTCTCCATATCCCACATCTTTGATATATCGCCGCCGTAACCATCTATTATCAGGTGCATTACATCTCCAAATTGTCTTCTGGTTGCCTGATATTTGTTTCAAAAACACCTTGGCAAAATCTGTCGTTTAGAATATCATCACTTGTACTTGAACACAATTAAGCACCTAACGCAGAAAGTTGTTCAATTTCTGACGTGAGTGCTATGGAATACGTAACGGCATATGACAGCACCTACCGACGACATTATGATACAGGCCAGTGGCCTGACCCACTTCTATGGACCCCAACCGGCTATCGATGACGTAAACTTCAATGTCAAACGCGGAGAGATTCTCGGTTTTCTGGGACCCAACGGAGCAGGTAAAACTACCACCATGCGCATTCTAACCGGATATATGCCGCCCACGCAGGGACAAGTGACCATAGGAGGACACGACGTCGTTAAGGACTCATTGCAAGTCCGCAAGCTCGTCGGCTATCTCCCTGAAACTGTGCCCTTATACACTGAGATGCCCGTCACCAATTACTTGCGGTACATGGGTTCTCTAAGAGGAATGAATAATAGGGAATTAAAAAGACGGATACCTGATGTAATCGAACTATGTCGATTGAATGACTACAGTAAAACCATAATCGGAAAATTATCTAAGGGATACAGACAACGTGTGGGAATCGCTCAAGCTATTCTGCATGAGCCAGAACTCTTAGTCATGGACGAACCAACTATCGGAATCGACCCAATACAAGTAGTTGAAACCCGTCGTCTAATCCAAGATTTAGGAAAACAGCAAACTGTAGTATTAAGCAGCCACATACTCCCAGAGGTTAGCATGGTATGTGAACGGGTCTTGATAATACACCAAGGACATATTGTGGCAGAGGATACTCCAGAAAACCTCGCACAAACATTGCAAGGCGTTGATCAACTCCAAGTGGAAATAAATGGTCCTCCAAGAGAGGTTTCTATCGCTCTACGAAATATAGAAGGAGTTATAGACGTTAACCATAGGAACCAACCTGACAGGGAAGTTTATCTAGTAAGAAGCGAGGAAGGACTAGACCTCAGAGACGAAATATCAAGGATTATAGTTAGCAATGGGTGGGGATTACTAAGCATGCAATTAATGAGCATGAGCCTCGAAGATATTTTCCTCAGGCTTACCACTGACGAGGATAGCCAAGAATGAGAACAATTAAAGCAGTAGCCTGGAAAGAAATCCAAGTCTTCTTCACTAATCCAATGGCCTATATTGTGGGTCTAATATTCTTGGGAGTGACCGGATTCTTCTTCACTCTAGATCTTGGAGATCCATTTCCAGAAGCTTCATTAAGTAACTTCTATCAAGGCGCAACGATAATACTTGTTCTGTTAGCGCCAGCTTTAACAATGCGACTGCTCGCTGAAGAGCAAAAACTAGGAACGATAGAACTACTTTTAACATCACCAGTTCGGGACTGGGAAATAATATTGGGTAAATACGTAGCGGCACTGACATTTTTGCTAGTCATGATAGC
>PBPE01000117.1 GCA_002724585.1 Dehalococcoidia bacterium
GAATCCTACGTCGTCGGAGGAATCAAACAAGATGTCGAAGGAGATACCTTCTCAGGATTCTCCCTCTGATGAAATAGAATGGGACATAGAAGAGTTGAAACGAGCATACATTGATGCTGCAGAACAAAGTTGGGATACATTTTCTGGTGGATAATTCTAATTGGAGAGAAGAATATAAAGGGTACACTTCTAGTAGGTATGAGTTAGATCTACTAGAGAATGGACCTAAGAGCCTTGCTCAGTCATGGATGATGGGAGCATTGTATAATAAGTGGAAGAAGATGAAGGGTTATAAAGATCCTGAACCACCTGATTGTTCATCTTCATTTCAGGAATGGGAAGACAGTATAAAAAAATATGGATAAGAATACTTTAGAGAAGTATAAGATAGATATATTTAATGTAAAGGATGATAAGAAGTTCCATCCAATAGAAGCACAACATGACAACTCCCACTTGAAGAGAGTGGATGTCTTTACTGCGGATCAATGTAAGAGAATAGAAGACACTTTAGATAAGATGGATTCTCTTTGGATCAACAGGAGTTGTACACCTAGATTTGCATACGAGAATAGTACTAAAAGTATTAGAGCACCTTTCTGGACGTTAGGTGCTGTATCATATTTGGATGCTGTAGAAGACTATGCTAGGTATCATAAACTTAAGACTGTAATGAACCCAGTCTTGAAGAAAAAGTTTGGATGGATGTATGATATAATTTGTGAGAAATTTGAGGAAGAGTTTGGTTGTCCTGTTGTCATAGATGATGTGCTTGCTCATCCAGGATTTCATATCTTTTCTGCTAAGAAAGGACAGATTATATCTGAAGGGCATGTAAGATTATTTGAGACTGCACTTGGTAGTATCCATGTTGATATTCAATACAAAGAACATTGGGAGTATTGGCAGACATATAATCATGCTGATTTAGATAATCAAATGACCTGGACTATACCAGTTAAGTTACCTAAGCATGGTGGTGGTCTTTATACATGGGATGTTGAAGTGGATCCAGCAGTCTTTAATTATAATACCAATGAGAACAAGAAGCCTGACGTTAGCCCTACTGCTAACAAATATTATGAAGGTCAGATGACATACTTCTTCAGACACTTACTACATCAGATGATGCCAGGTGTTAAGGTCTCACCAGATGATAGACGTTTAACTATTCAAGGACATGGTATTAAATGTGATGGAGTCTGGAGATTGTATTTTTAGTATCGGTTTACACATAAGTACTTGACTATATACTATAACTGTGTTAGTATTAACACAATCGTTCAGTCCCTTAGGGGACCGCAAGTAAGCCGACACGGAACGGATTACGTTCATCCCTCACGGGACGCAAATGCCGACTGAAGGAACGGGGATTAAACCACCCTATCCAGAGGACAAGCCAATGGCACAAGTCACTTACCGTGGTGTCAAGTACGACACCAGCAAGTCAAAGCAGTCAAGCTGCAACAAGTCAGAACTGACTTACCGTGGAGTTAAGTTTCAAAAGGAACTTTGCACTGCTTAAATCAAAATTCACTTTTTGATTTCAAGAATCCTGGAAAAAATTTTCCAGGATTTTTTTTGTATGTAAGTTTTCATCACGCTACATACAGTAGTCGGAGAGTTTTTTATGCAAAAGACTAGATTAAAGCAGTTGATAACAGAGTTAGAGGATCTCCTAACTGAGTTGAAAGTTGAAGTGTATGCTGATGTAAACGCATACGTTGACAGTGACGGAGAACAATGGTATAGTGGTGATGACGATGACGGATACGCGGATTGATTATGAGAACCCTTGGGTCTACAAAGATACAACTTTCACTTCTGACAATATTGGCAACTTCTTCGGTTTTGTCTACAGGATTACAAATTTACAGTCAGGTAAGGCATACATCGGCCGTAAATACTTTTGGCAGTTTAGAAAGCCTAGAGGTAAGAGCAGGAAAGTTCGCTCTGAAAGTGACTGGAAAAGATACTACGGCTCTAGTGAGGAACTTAATGCCGATAGAAAGCTTATTGGAAACAACTGTTTCAGACGAGAGATAATTTCATTACACGAAACAAAAGGTTGGGTTAACTATGAGGAGACCAAACAATTGTTCCTAAATAATGTGTTGAGTGAGGATGAGAATTTCTATAACTCAAACATCCTTGGACGTTATATGAAGAAGGATTATTACAATGAACAACGCACCTCCTGACATTCAGAACCAGTGCAAAGATCTACTTAAGTGGATGCAAGATCGTAGTGATGAACTTGCAGCGGATAAGCAGTACGATGATATGTTTGCATTGTATATGGAATGGAATGAGTGGGTAGAAGAAGACAACCCTACATTAATGGTGATAGGTAGATTTCATGAAGAGAAGTGATGTAAATTACCTATATGAATGGGCATCACAAACAGAGTTTCCATTAAGAAAGGCACCAACTGCAGTTGGATATTCTAATAAAGATATATACTTCTGTTGGTTGAAGGCTGTCTATAGAAACGGTTCTATGGGTGGTGTAAGAAAGTCTGTTGTTAAAGATGAGAAAGCACAGGAGATTTTAGACCGAGAAGAAGTAGTCTTCTCAACCGTAGCTTGCTTTGAACCAGGCACAGAATTGGGACCACATAGGGATCCTCCAGTATACGACAGACCATATAGAAGAATACAAATACCACTATACATTCCATCCAATGAATGTTATATGATTTGGAAGGGAGAAAAAGTTTTTTGGGAAGAGGGTGTACCTCATATTTGTGATGTCATGGATGTTATTCATGAAGGGTATAATTATTCTGATGATGATATGATTTTTTTATTTGTAGACATTTTAAAGACCGATGATAACAGTACGTTGCAAGAAGTGTAACGCAACTATCACTTCATTGCATGAACACGATTACAAAGCTTGTGGTTGTTCTAACCAAACTTATGTAAAGGGTGATATAATAGGAGGTAATAACTTGGATCATATTGTTCAAGTCAATACTCCTAGGAAAGAACCTGAACTTAAGTTGGGTACAGAAGCACCGAGGAAAAGAAAAACAAGACTAATCGATGTAGATATTAGATGAACTTAAGTTGTTACCCACCAATTCTTGATGCAATGTCTTGCTTGGCATTGAAGAAGGAAGTGGAAATGTTTAACCCTCTTCCTGGTAATATGTGGTTGGGTATCTATGATCAACCTGAGAATACTATTGAAAAGTTCATTCAAGATTCATTTGATTTTCATCTGAAAGACACTTATAATTTTTCTGGCATACCTTTTGGTAATCCAGTAGGATTTGAGTGGTGGTTTCATGTATTTGATGAAGATGATAGGATGATAGGGTTTCATTCTGATCATGATGAAATGGTTAGGAGGGAGCAGGAAGGAGAGATGAAATATCCTTTCTGTTCTGTTGAAATATACTTGACAAATCATACTAGTCCTAGTATGATACTTGATACTATTACTGGTAAGTATGATAGGGATCTTATTCCCTTTCCACCTCGTGAGATGGTATTTTCTCTACCTGAAGAGGGTGCAATGGTGGCATATGATCCCAGATATATACATGGGATCGGACCTAACCAGAACAAAGGCAGGATGTCTTTGTGGTATAACGTTTGGCATTATAGACCTAAAGCTTTAGATAGAATTGGTATGCAAACTAATATAGTTGACTGCCGTTTCTATAAACAAGATGCTAGGTCTCCTGTTAAGTGGTTAGGTGAAACTGATACATGTACTTCTGACTGTATGGATAAGAGGTTTACCTTTAAGTATCCTAAACATGCTAAAGAAGGAGAAGTTTGGAGTGTAGATCAATGATTGAAATCACAGAGAAAGAACTCAATGAACGTAAAGATTACTACGAGGACAAAGTAGAAAGTGGCACAGTTGTTCTAGTAAAGAGATCAAATGGTGCTAAGTTTATGATGGTACCTCAAGATCCTGGTGACCTAGAGTACCAACGTCATACTGACATTTAATTATGCCACTTAATCCACAGCAACCACCATATCCAGAGTATACACCCATATTAACTCAGGGTATGTATCGCTTTGTTTATGTGACAGATAAGCCTTTACCTAATGGTAGTCCTGACTTTCGTATTCAGAAATGGTATGACTATCCTAAGCAGGGATATAAAGATATCTATCACTTGGACAATCAACAGCAGCTATATACATGTATAGAGGATGCAGAGTATACCAAATGGTTAGATCCAGATGGTGTTCCCTGTTATGTAAAAGACTAAACTAATTCCTATGAGCGTAATCATCTATCAAGAGCATTGTGATTTGCTGGAGAAGGAGAACGAAGAACTCAAAGAAAGAGTAGAGTTTCTAGAACTTCAGTTGGAATATAAGACCTTGGGACCTCCTATCTTCTCATCAGAAACAGATAAATAACTAAAAAAGTGTGAGAAATGGATTGGTTACCTCATATCGTTGTTAAAGCAGACGATGATGCTTCTGTAAAAACAGCAACTACTGCCCTAAGAACATTTGATACTGGGTTTCCAGGTCACAAAGCGACTGTGCATTGTATTGGTGCTAGAGCTCATACTGTATGTAAAGACTGGTGTACTGCTGGTGGACATACTCTATTAGAATATCAACCATCTGTTAGACAATCTCAATTACATTATGCTATCGTTAAAGGTAGCAGACTTCCTGTTGTACTTATTAGAGGTACAGCAGTTTTTTATGATGATATTAGTGACTACTCTACTACTAAATTATTTGGTGCTGAGGTATTTCCTAAGAGATATACACAACCAGGTAATGATAAGTTAATTACTTTGGCTGGTATTGAAAAGACTGTAGTGTTTGTTGCACAACCAATGAAGTTGTCAGCAAAGGTGGAAGAGGTAACAAAACATTATCAAAAGGATGTTGCTAAAGAAGCGAAGGGTTCTAAGAAGTGGGACTGTCAAGCAGTCATCATAGATGGTAAGATGTACTATCAAGAATCTGGTATCTTTAATTTAGTATACCAATGGGATAAGTCTCTGTTCACTAATTTTAGTAAGAAGACATCGGCTAAATTTGAGAGTGTCTTTGGTGGTAACAACTACACAGAAATGGTTAGAAGATTAGAAGAGTATGGATATGATACTGATATATTATTGAAGTACATCAATGCAGCATTGAATGACAATTGGAAAGGTGTCAAGGGGTGTAGGAAAGCCTACCTTGACATGATTAAGGGACTTGTGATAAAATAACGGCTACATAGAATAAGTTATACTTATTTCTAATGACTGATCCTGTAAAGGAGGAAGAAAAAAAGAAAGAGAAACCGAGAGGTCCACTAGGTAAGATCAA
>PBPE01000118.1 GCA_002724585.1 Dehalococcoidia bacterium
ATCGATATAGAGAGCAACAAGTTTTTAGAAAGAATAGATGACAAGGAGACTTTAATAGTTCTCGATCAAAGCGGAAGGCCAGTTTCAACGAATGAATTTTCAAACTGGATGCAGGATTGGCTTGATAACTCGATTGATCCTATTTTTGGCATTGGAGGTCCGGACGGATTCTCAGAATCTGTTTTAAATCGAGCCAACAAAATCCTTTCTTTGTCATCAATGACTCTTCCGCACTCCCTTGTCCCAGTTATTCTTGCTGAACAGTTATATCGGTCTTGGAGCATATTAAATAATTTGCCTTACCATCGATCCTGAGTTCATCATAGATTCACATTTATTGGCTACATTTAGGCATTAAAATAGATATTATTTGATATTAATGAAAAAGATACTGACATTATTCTTATTGCTGCTAACTGGTTGGCTTGCTTTTGTTCATTTTTCAGAACCTTTAATTAATCGAGTTATTAATAAAGAGAGAGAATCAATTAAAGTCGCCATGCAAGATCTTTTGGACCTAGAGATACAATTTGACGCTGTACAGATCAATTATATAATCGATAATTATATTAATCTGAGGCCCAGTTTAGTCTTTGATCAAATATCATTAAAACAAGGGCAAGAGGATCTCACCCCACTTTTAGTCAAACAGTTCACTCTAGAAGTTAATCTCTGGAAAACACTCATAGATCAGACAATATCATTCAGCTCAATAGTTGTCGATGGCAGTAATTTAGATTTTAGCCATCAAGAAGAGAATGGCTTCCTGTTAAATAATATTCCAATAAAGCAACTCTTTGTTTTTCGCAAGCCTGGAGGAAAGAGACCGTCTCTAGAAATAAAAAATATTTCCTCTAGGGCTGTAGATATAGAGAGGATTCAAACAAAGATTGGATTAGCAAATATTATTGATAGCAGCAATGTTAATTTTAAAACCAGTTATGCCTGGGATGAGATTCCTCGGAAAAGTGATATCACCTCAGGTAACGGTGTTGTATCCATTAATGTAAAGGACGGTCAAATTAATAGCGATGAAAGGATCCCAGGCAAGGTTCTTTCACTTTTTAGCTTCTCTGAGCTTCCAAAACGGTTGGTCCTAGATTTTAGAGATGTTTTTGGAGAAGGCTTTCCTTTCGATCGTTTAGAAGCTGATGTTACTTTTACGGATAATATTGCCTACACATGCAACCTGTCGATTAGTTCCACGACCGCAGATGTCATTATTCTTGGAGCAACTGATATTTCTAAACGTACTTATAATCAAATGGTTATAGTGCAACCACTGGTCTCGGATCTATTACCTGGAGGTGCCGCTATAGTTGCGGGCCCAGCTGCGGCTGCTTCTATGTTTCTTTTGACAAAAATCCTAAGAAGACCGCTCAAAGATGCAGGCGTTGCTTATTATTCAGTGAATGGAAGTTGGGACAATCCTGAGATTAAACAATTAACTGAAAATGAGATTGATTTTAGCTTAATAGAAAACTGCAATAAATTTCTTCCTGATGTAGATCAGGAAATCCAATCTCTTACCAAATAAATAGAAATCTATTACTATTATCATCATGAAATTTGCTGCTGTTCAGATGAATTCAAACGATTCTGTTGACGATAACTTGTTATTGTCAGAATCATTGATCAAACAAGCTAAAGAGCAAGGTGCGGATATTGTCTTATTGCCTGAGAATTTCGCTTTTATGGGCTACCCAAAGCAATTGGTAGAGGAGATTATGGAAGATTTTGAAGACGGTCCGATACAATCATCTATTTCAAGCTTAGCCAGAGAATTAGAGATTTGGGTTATTGCAGGATCAGTTCCTATCATAAGCCCAACTCCCAGTCGAAGTTTTGCACGTTCGATAGTTTATGATCAAAAAGGTAAGGTCGTCGATTACTACGATAAGATCCATCTTTTTGATGTTGAAGTTGAAGGTAAAAAATACAATGAATCTTTTTCAATTGTCCCAGGAAAGCAGCCCGTCACGGTAAAAACTCCATGGTGCACCATCGGTCTATCCATCTGCTATGATGTCAGATTTCCCGAACTCTATAGAAGCTATTCTGACATAGGGATTGATGTGTTAACAATTCCATCAGCGTTTACAGAGGAGACAGGTTTGGCTCATTGGCAAACTCTAATGTCATCAAGAGCTATTGAAAATCTATCATATGTAGTGGCGTCTGCTCAATGGGGAAAACATTATGGTAGTAGACGAACGTATGGCCATAGTATGATTATAAATGCATGGGGCGAAATTGTGGACCAACTTGATATTGGAGATGGTATTGTTATCTCTGAAATTGATTTAGAAGAACTACGTTCTATTCGACAATCTTTTCCATCACTTAAGCATAAGGTTTTAAATAATGACTAACACTAAGGAATCTGTTTTCACGCAAGTAAAGGCGAGTCTTCTCGATCCTTATAATATTTCAATACAAGATTTAGATCTTATGATGAGCGGCATGCTCTCAAAGGGTATTGATATGGGTGATATATATTTTCAAAATATCCATCAAGAATCTTGGACATTAGAAGATGGCTTGGTTAAAAAATCATCATACTCAAGTCGACAGGGAGTAGGCTTTAGGTCAATTATTGATGAACAGTCAGGGTTGGCATATTCAGAATCATTAGAAAAAGATTCACTCTTTAAAGCAGCTAGAGCTTCCTCATCAATTGCAAAGTCAGGGAAAACGGCAACCTCCAAGATAGATGAGCCATCAAGTCTTGAGAATTACTATTCTAGTGTGAATCCCATTTCTTCATTAGAAGACAAAGCTAAAATTGAATTACTTCAGCATATTGATGCTCTAGCTAGATCTAAAGATCATCGAGTAAAAGAAGTTATAGCGTCATTAGCAGGAAACTTTCAGAATATACTAATTATCAATGATCTAGGTCGAATAGTTGCTGATATTAGGCCAATGGTAAGACTTAGCCTTAGTGTTATTGTAGAGGAGGGGGAGAGAAAAGAAAGAGGCACTAGCGGCGGCGGCGGCAGAGTTGACTACACTTTTTTTAATCAATCAAAAATTAAAAATTATGTCGCAGAGGCAGTTGATCAGGCTCTAATAAACTTAGAGGCAGTTGAGGCGCCAGCTGGAGAAATGACTGTTGTTCTTGGTTCGGGTTGGCCAGGTGTATTAGTTCATGAAGCAATCGGTCATGGACTCGAAGGAGATTTTAACCGCAAGAAAACATCTGCATTCTCAGGGCTTATGGGAGAAAAAGTTGCCTCTTCTATTTGTACCATAGTTGATGACGGCACCATAAAGGATGCAAGGGGCTCGTTAAATGTTGATGATGAGGGAGAGCCTACTGAAAAGACTGTGCTTATTGAAGACGGTAAACTGTGCAATTATATGCAAGATCAATTAAATGCGAGACTCATGAACACAAAATCAACAGGCAATGGACGAAGAGAGTCTTATTCGTCCCAAACTATTCCGCGCATGACCAATACTTTCATGTTAGGCGGGAGTCATAAGCATGAAGAAATCATAGAATCAGTCGATGAGGGTATCTATGCAAAGAACTTTGGCGGAGGTCAAGTTGATATTACATCAGGGAAATTTGTTTTTTCAGCCAATGAGGCTTATTTGATCAAGAATGGGAAAATAGACCGTCCAATCAAAGGAGCAATGCTCATTGGTGATGGCCCTTCAGCGCTTAACCAAGTAAGCATGCTCGCAGATGACCTAGCTCTCGACCCAGGGATTGGTAACTGCGGTAAAGACGGGCAAACAGTGCCCGTAAATGTTGGTCAACCTACCATGAAAATTGATAACCTAACAGTCGGCGGTACGGCTTAGTCAAGTTTTGCAGAAAGCACTTTGTCCGCTTGTGTTTTTCGATATGCACTAAGTTGTTCTGCAATGGAGTCATCATTTAGAGCTAGGATAGCGACAGCATAAAGTGCGGCATTAATTGCCCCGGGTTTTCCTATTGCTACTGTTCCCACAGGAATGCCTGGAGGCATTTGTACAATCGCCATCAGAGCATCCATGCCGTCGAGTGAGCCAGCAATTAAAGGCACACCAATGACTGGAATAGTTGTTTGCGCTGCAACAACCCCCGGTAGTGCAGCTGCTAGTCCAGCCCCTGCTATAAAGACTTGAACACCGTCTTTTTCTGATTCACTAATAAATGCTTCTAATTCTTTAGGTGTTCTGTGAGCAGAAAGAACTTTAGCTTCATGAGGAATGCCAAAATCTTTAAGTGTTTTAGCGCAATGCGACATCACATCCCAATCAGATGCGGATCCCATAACAATTGCCACTTGAATACTCATCCTCTAATTTTACAATGTCTTATTTACCGTGTCTAAGTAAGTTAGAATAAAGTTATAAAAATTATTAGAGTATTAAGCAATTGAATCATCATCAAGACAAAGCAGATATGGCATTAAAGTATGCCAAGTCAATAGGCGTGGACGAATCCAGTGTCAGTTTTGCAGACGGTGAAGGATTTTCAGTAACGGCCAGAAACGGTGCCGTAGAGACAGTTCAAGATTACAAGGATCAAAGCTTTGCTATCACTGTCTATCTTAATAAGTCGGTTGGAGCAGCAAGTTCCAATGATTTTTCAGAAACAGCTATTAAATCAACAATTGATAAAGCATTCAGTTTGTCTAGTTTAACAGCAGACGACGAATGCAATGGTTTAGCTGATAAAGAACGAATGGCTACCGAGGAGCTGGATCTAGATTTATACAATCCATGGAATTTGGATATCAAAAAAGCGAAGACTATGGCAATTGAATGCGAGACTTATGCATTAGACTTCGATGAAAAGGTTGTGAACTCAGAAGGGGCCACAGTAGGTAGTTATATGAATCAATCGTTATACGCCAATTCTCACGGCTTTTTAGGCGTGTCTAAGTCCACAGGTCATTCAATAAGTTGCACTGCCATTGCAGCAGAGAACGGGGTAATGGAGATGGATTATGACTACACCAGTGCTAGACATTATGATGATCTTCAAGATCATAAAGAGATAGGCATTCTTGCAGCAAAAAAAGCGCTTGATAATCTAGGTTCAAGAAAGATTAAAACCACTAAGGCGCCTGTGATATTTTCACCAAGGGTCTCGGGTAGTCTGATGAGCCATCTCATGAGTGCAATCAGTGGCTCAAGCTTGTATCGTAATTCATCTTTTTTAGTTAACTCAAAAGATAAAAAGATATGTTCTGAATTCATAAACATCCGTGAAGAACCCCATTTAAAAAGGGGGTTTTCAAGTTGTTATTTTGACGCTGAGGGAGTTGAGACCACACCTAGGTTCATTGTTGAAAACGGAGTACTTAAAGGTTATTTATTATCGAGTTATTCAGCTAGGCGATTAGGTCTAGAAACGACAGGCAACGCAGGAGGTCATCATAATTTAGTTTTAGAACCTACGGCAGAGGAAGACATGCAATCAATGATTCAAAATATTGGTTCTGGATTTCTTGTAACAGGTTTAATTGGCTATGGAGTAAATATTGTTAACGGTGATTATTCAAGAGGAGCTAATGGATTTTGGATAGAGAATGGTCAGATTGCTTATCCAGTTAGCGAGGTCACAGTAGCAGGAAATCTAAAAGACATGCTTATGAAAATCAACGCTGTAGGAAATGATCCAGAGAAGAAAGGCTCGATCTATGCAGGTTCAGTTTTAATTGATGATTTAATGATTGCAGGAGAGTAAATGAGTAAAAATATTGTAAGCATTTTGAGCTTATTGTTATTACTAATGTCAAATTATGCTTTTGGCCACGGTGGTGTAACTAGAGTTTCTCTTTTAAAGGACTCGAATATTAGATTATTTATTGCCGATAATATGGACAGCAGTATTGTCAGCATTGATTTCCCAAGTGGTGAGATTGTTAACCGAGTCTCCGTTCCACCTTCCACTATGATTTTAGCTGAAAGCAATACCAAGCAATACATTTATGCAATGAGAGGTAGAGACACAGACCAAGACTCTGTGAGCATACTTTCCACCGGGTTTGATTCCAAAGAAAATGCCTTTAGACCGCCGCATTTAATTAGAACGATACCGTTTGATACGCCAGGCGGAGCTCGAGAGAATAAAATGGCAAGCGTTAATGGCTACGATACAGTTATCACTGAAGGTGACGGCAAGATAGTTGTTTTTCAAACAGAAGTTATTGATGGACTGTCAGAAATCCCAACTCGGGTCTATGACTTAGCAGCACCTGACCATTATCATTATATGGAAGGGGAAAAGAATTTATATATTGGTCATTTGTTCAAAGGTTTTGTCCAGGTTTTGAACCGAAGGACAGGCAGAGAAGTTAAAAAGATTGAAAATTGCCCACGATTGCACGGGATGACTAAAGACAAAGAATCAGGCAGAATATTCTTCTCGTGCGCCACTGAATTGCTTGTTATTGGAACCCGAGGCAAAGAGAGAGCTGAAGAAGTTGCAAGGATTAAATATCCAGATCGTGGTCGGTCTTGTGCGGCTTTTTTAACTGGTGTGAACAATATCAAATGGTGTTATACCGAAGGGATCATTCCTCAACTTTATCGTTTGGATTTAAATAAAAAGAACTACAAGATTGAAAAGTTGTCGGTAAAGCCATCAATCAGGCAAAACGTCACTGAGGATGGGAAGTATTTGCTTATACTTACAAAAGCAGGCGATTTAAGTGTTTATGATGGCTTTAGTGGAAAGTTTATTAAGGATATTAAGGTTTCCGATCCTTTTTATGGTCAATGGAATGAAGATGTTGGCAAGGCTATTTTGCCTGATCTTGTATCTTACAAAGGGATAACTTATATAACATTGACTCATGAAGGCAGAGTTGTTGAGGTTAATATTGAAGCTGGGAAAGTGAATCGCTATATAGATACAGGGGGCTTCCCAACAAGAATGATTCTTCTTTCTAAAGATGATCTTACGTAAAAATAAATTTTAAGAGGTATTAAATGAATAGAAAAACACTAACTAAATCATTAATTCTAGGATTGTTGATAATAATTATGAGTCCATTAGCTATCTCTCATAGTAATCATGGAAGCGATGCGAATGTTAGAGACATGGCTTCAATGTTAGCAAATATGCAGCACTTCCCATCCGAGGCTGATAAATCAAAATTACAAGCGATTCTCGATCAAGAGTCATCAACAGATAATGAAAAAACACTAGCGTTTGCAATTATGCGTATCGAACATCAGTCAAACCCTGAGGATGCTCTCTTACTTGAAAGTATTATAGAATCTGAAACTGCCTCAGGCTCAGTTATAAATATTGCAATTGTGATTAAAAACTTCTCTCATGGTGTCAGTGAGGCAGATAAACGGAAACTACAGTTGATCAATTTTAAAGGCTAAACCTAGTTTTGAGTTATTGTTCGGTAGGCGCTTCTGTATTTCTCTGTAGTGTTTGCGATTACATCCTCTGGCAGTTCAGGACCTGGAGCGGTCTTGTCCCAGTCGAGAGTTTCTAGATAATCTCGAAGATATTGTTTATCAAAGCTTGGTGGACTTATGCCAACCTGATATTCGTCGATAGACCAGAAACGCGATGAATCAGGTGTTAAGACTTCATCTATAAGGAATAACTTTCCATTATTATCGAGCCCGAACTCAAATTTTGTATCTGCAATAATTATGCCTCTTTCTTTGGCATGATTTACTCCAAAATTATAGATTTC
>PBPE01000119.1 GCA_002724585.1 Dehalococcoidia bacterium
CTAGACGCCCTTCAGGCCGCCCTACTTTCAGTCAAGCTTCCCCACCTCAACCAATACATTCGAGCCCGCCGCCAAAACGCTTCCTCCTACACCTCGCAACTGCAACCTACTCCAGCTGCACCCTTGTCTTGTTGCAACGCTGATGTCGCAACAGACATCCAGTCGGTCACCATTCCCACCGAGACATCTGGCCGGCATCACACTTGGAATCAATACACCTTGCGCTTTCCGACGCCCGAGTCCCGCGAGCAAGCCCAGCAGGCAATCAGTCAAACTCAATCATCCTCCGTGATCTATTACCCCGTCCCACTTCACCGCCAACCTTGTTTTCAAGGTGATCACCCCACTCTTCCCGTTGCCGAGAAACTGGCTAACCAAGTACTCAGTCTCCCCATATATCCTGAGTTATCCACATCGAGTTTGAATGACCTTGCGAAGGCACTTGGCAGTTCGTTAACCCGTTAAAATGCACATAAGCGGAAAGAAAATTCTAGTCATTGGAGGTGCCGGCTTCATCGGTAGCCAAGTCACTGCGGAGTTGTTAAAAACGGCTGTTTCAGAGGTGGTTGTTTACGACAATTTCACACGCGGCAATTTGGAAAACATTGCTGACTCACTGCAGGATTCGCGCTGCATTGTTTGGCCTCATGGGGGCGACATTCGCGACATCGACCTGCTCAATGACGCCATGTCAGGGATGGACGCCGTCGTCCATCTTGCTGCCATGTGGCTATTGCACTGCCGCGACTACCCTCGCACCGCTTTCCATGTCAACATTGAGGGCACTTTTAATGTTCTTGAGGCTTGTGTTAAAAATAAAATCAAACGCTTGGTTTATTCCTCGTCCGCTTCCGTCTACGGCGACGCGCTTGAGGTTCCCATGACCGAGTCTCATCCATTCAATAATCGCAACTTCTACGGTGCAACTAAGATAGCAGGCGAAGCCATGTGTCGTGCTTATCACGACCGTTACGGCCTCGATTACGTCGGCCTGCGATACATGAATGTCTACGGTCCGCGCCAAGACCAGCAGGCTGTCTACTCTGGCGTCATCCCCATCATGCTAAACAAAATTGATGCCAACGAGCCGCCAGTCATCAATGGCGACGGATCTCAAGCCTACGATTTTGTTTATGTTGATGATGTGGCTCGGTCAAATGTCCTTGCTCTTGAGGCAGATACTACCGATGAAAATTATAATGTCGGCACAGGTATCCAAACCACCATCCGTGAACTTTGCGACACCATCTTGGATTTAAAAAAGTCCACCTTGGAGGTCACCTACCAGCCGTACGGTGCCGAGGACGCACGCCGCTTGGTCCAGAACCGCATTGGCTGCCCTAAACTGGCCGAGGAAAAGATCGGATTTAAACACGATTTCACACTGCGCGACGGCCTCCAGAAACTCATCGACTGGCGCGATGCCACAAACTGAAACCAGGCAAATCCCTATCGCTTCCCCCTTCATTGGTGAGGAGGAAATCCAAGCTGTCCGTGAAGTAATTGAATCCGGTTGGCTGACGCAAGGCCCGCACGTCGCTGCTTTCGAGAAACATTTCGCAGAGATGCACGGCGTCCAGCACGCCATCGCCGTTACCTCTTGCACCACCGGCCTTCACCTAGCGCTTCACGCCATGGGAATCGGCCCTGACGACGAGGTGATTGTTCCCGCTTTCACTTGGGTTGCTACTGCCAACGCCGTCATTCACTGTGGCGCAACTCCTGTGTTTGTTGATGTCAATCGCGAAACCTACAACATCGACTTTACGCGAATAGAGGCCGCAATCACCAATCGCACTCGTGCCATTATCCCCGTTCACCTCTTCGGGCTCTGTGCTGACATGGATGCCATCCGTGAAGCTTTACCAGATCATATCAAGATTCTCGAGGATGCGGCGTGTGCTGCGGGTGCGTGCTATTGTGAATCAAATGCAGGGGGTTTAGGTGATGCGGCTGTTTTTTCCTTTCATCCGCGCAAACCGATGACGACCGGTGAAGGAGGTATGATTACAACCAACAATGATGAATTGGCCGCGACCCTTTGTCGTTTTCGTAATCATGGCGCCAGTATTCCTGAAGAAATTCGCCACAACAGTCTAAAGCCATATGAACTGCCCTCTTTCGATGAGTTTGGCTTCAATTACCGGATGACCGATCTGCAGGGAGCCGTGGGTTTGGAACAGTTAAACAAGCTTGATGGGTTTATCAGTGAACGCTCGAAATGGGCAGATTGGTATCGTAATGAGCTGATTGATGTTGAATGGTTATACTGTCCGCGAGAACCAGACAAAGGCCGACATTCATGGCAGGCCTTTGTGACGCGGGTAAGTTCGGCTGCTCCAATTTCGCGGAACGAAATAATGGACCGGCTCTATGCGGAGGGAATATCGACCCGCCCTGGGACTCATGCGGTCACCGATCTGGGCGCGTATAGTGGATTCAAGGCAGATTGTCCTGTCGCGACAGAATGTGCTCATCAGACAATGGCTTTACCGCTCCACAATCGAATGAGCGAGACAGACTACTCGCGAGTGGTTAATGAAATAAGACGTGTCGATGGCCGGTGAATGAGTTTTTCGCTGTAATCAATGTTATGTGCGGTATAGTCGGCATCTTGCACTTGGATGGATCTCCTGCATCTGGCGAGATTTTGAAGAAAATGACCGATGCCATTTCTCATCGAGGGCCGGATGGGGAAGGGCACTGGGCCGAAGAGAACGTGGGTATCGGGCATCGGCGACTGGCTATCATCGATCTGTCGTCCGCAGGTCATCAACCCATGATATCTGCTGATCATCGTTATGTGCTCAGCTACAACGGCGAGGTGTACAATTTTCAGAAACTACGCAGCGAACTGAGGGTCGCCGGCTATTGGTTTAAATCCCAGACAGATAGCGAAGTAGTGCTCCATGCCTTTGCTGAATGGGGGCCGAAATGTGTGCACCGCTTTAATGGCATGTTTGCGTTTGCCGTGTGGGATCGTAAGGAGAACACCCTGCACTTGGCACGGGACCGTTACGGCATCAAGCCCCTTTACTATGCTCAGTGGGGTGACACCTTTCTCTTTGGCTCGGAGCAGAAGGCCATACTGGAACACCCCGAGGCAAAAAAGGAAATCGATAAGAAAGCGCTGCTGGAATATTTTACGTTCCAGAACATCTTCACGGACCGCACCTTGCTCGAGGGTGTAAAAATGTTTCCTCCGGCTACCTGTGGGCAACTCTCGCTAAACCCCGGGTTCACTGCCTTACAACTTAATCCCTATTGGGATTACCACTTTGAAGAGCCGAAAGAGCCAAAGGACAGGCGGGAGTATGAGGAAGAACTCAACCGACTACTGAAGCAGGCTGTTAGTCGTCAATTGGTTACAGATGTGGAATTGGGTTCCTATCTCTCTGGAGGAATGGATTCTGGCACGCTTACGGCTTTGGCCTCGAGAGAACTGCCTTACATCAAAACCTTTACTTGTGGCTTTGACCTCTCATCCGCGTCAGGAATGGAACTTGGCTTTGATGAGCGAGAAAAGGCCGAGGCCATGTCAGCGCTCTACAAGACCGAGCACTACGAAATGGTGCTTAAGGCGGGTGATATGGAGAGGTGTATGCCCAAATTCGCTTGGCATTTGGAGGAACCGAGAGTTGGCCAGAGTTACCCCAATTATTATGTGGCAGGTCTGGCCGGTAAATTTGTAAAGGTAGTTTTATCTGGCACAGGCGGGGATGAACTTTTTGGCGGATACCCGTGGCGTTATTACCGGGCACTGGTAAATGACGACTTTGAACACTACATTGACCAGTATTACCTTTTCTGGCAGCGACTGATCCCCAACACAGATGTTCAGCAAGTTTTTGCCCCTGTCTGGTATGAGGTAAAAGATGTCTGGACCCGTGATATCTTCCGCGATGTTTTTTTGAGCCATAAGAATGAGCTCAATAAACCGGAAGATTACATCAATCATTCTCTTTATTTCGAGGCAAAGACATTTCTGCATGGCCTGTTGGTAGTGGAAGACAAATTATCCATGGCCCATGGATTGGAAACGAGGGTACCCTTTTTAGACAACGATTTGGTGGATTTTGCCGCTCGCTGTCCGGTGGGTTTAAAACTAAACAACCTGAGAGAAGTGGTCAAAATCAATGAAAATAATCCTGGCAACAAACGGGGTCAGTACTTTGAAAAAACCAATGACGGCAAGCAGATTCTCCGAGACGTGATGGGAAATTATGTCTCTGACTCTATCACAGGTGCTGCCAAGCAGGGGTTTTCTTCTCCGGATGCCAGTTGGTTTAAGGGAGAAAGTATCGATTTTGTCAGGCAGAAGTTGTTTGAGGGTGAACCCAGAATATATGATTTACTAGATCGATCAGTTGTCAAAACGCTGGTTAACCAGCATCTTGAAGGGAAACAGAATCGGCGATTGCTGATCTGGTCACTATTGAATGTTGAAGCCTGGCTTGAAACTGGATTTGCATGAGGCTCGTTTTCATCGGATCCAGCAAGTTTGGACTTAGATGCCTGCAGCTTTTGAGTGAGTTAAAATGCTGCACGGTAACGGGGGTGGTGACGGCTCCTTCTGAGTTTACCATTTCATACAGGCCAGAAGGGGTTACTAATGTTTTGCATGCAGATGTCTCCTCTTTTTGCATTCATCAAGACATTCCACTTGAGACCATCATATCTGGGATGAATGATCCTGGATTGCCGGAAAAGGTGCGCCAATGGAAACCACAAGCATTTATCGTAGCTGGTTGGTACCACATGATCCCTAAATCATGGCGTGATATGGCTCCGGCTTTTGGGCTGCATGCTTCTTTGCTGCCCGATTATAGTGGAGGTGCCCCGCTGGTCTGGGCGATGATCAATGGTGAAACAAAAACTGGTATAACCTTGTTCCAATTGGATGATGGAGTCGATTCAGGCCCGATTGCCGGACAGGTTGAGGAACCCATATACCCACATGACACGATTTCTTCCCTATATAAACGGATTGAAGAGCGAGGCTTGGAATTATTGAGTCGGCATTTGCCGGAGATGACTACTGGTTCTCTGGAGTTAAATCCTCAGGATGAGTCAAATCGGCGGGTATTCCCCCAACGCGTTCCTGATGATGGGAAAATTGACTGGAATCTTGATGCGGGCTTTATCGAAAGATTTATTCGGGCACAAACACGACCATACCCAGGGGCCTTTACAATTTTGGATGGAGAGCGTTTGAGCATTTGGGCTGCGCGGAACACCATTGAAGTAGAGGGATGGGAAACAGGAATGATTAGGAAGGATGGTGAAGGTTTCTTTGTTTCCGCAGGAGAGCATAACCTGAAATTAGAAGAAATTTCATTTTGCGGGCGTAACTATACATCTGAGAATATGAATGAAATTCTTAACGATGGCGGACAACAGCTGGGATCGCAATAGGCCTGAGAGTGTCGTTAGCATGAGCGACAAAAACACAAATAATGAAGCACGTGCACCAACAGCCACGATAAGTTCCATAGATTTTGAACGGCCTCAAACATGGGAGAAGAAAGTATATCTAACTATTGATATTGATTGGGCGCATGATGACATTTTGGCGGATACAATTCAAATAGTGGAGAAGGCTGGAGTATGTGCTACGTGGTTTGTCACACATGAAACTCATGTACTTAGCTCACTCAGGTCTAATCCTCGATTTGAGTTAGGCATTCACCCTAACTTCAATTTCCTTTTACAAGGAGATGCTCGCATGGGAGCCACAGCGGAAGAGGTGATTGAGGGCATTTTAGAGGTTGTTCCAGAAGCCAAATCAGTACGTAGCCATTCGATGACTCAGAGTTCCGTGCTGCTTGATTTGTTTAAGGAAAAAGGCCTGACTCATGACTGTAATCATTTCATACCTCATGAGGTTGGGTTGCGCCTTAGGCCATGGAAATTTTGGAATGGCCTGACACGTGTGCCTTACTTTTGGGAGGACGATGTGGCCTTTATTAACAAAGAGAATACTCCTTTTAAAAGGCTTGTCGGTTGTTCAGGTATAAGAGTATTTAATTTCCATCCAATTCATGTCTTCCTGAACACTGAATCTATGGATCGTTACGAACGAACCCGGGACATTCACAAGTGCCCCAAAAAATTAATTGACCATCGAGGAGACAGTTCACAGGGAGGGCGGTATAGATTGTGCGAATTGCTTGAATCGCTTTGAAATTCCGATAATTTCATTCTGATGGATCAAAAAGCAAGGTACTTGTTTATTAATTCAATGTCTCGCTCTGGGACAAGTTTGTTGTATCAGTTGATTTACGGTCATCCAGATATTTTTTTTCCTCCATTTAGGATTCAATTTGCATGCTCCGATCCTTTGGGATTTCCGGCCACGCATTGTGTCATGTCAAATGAGGAATTCAGTGAATGCTTACTGGAAAAAACAACGACCCCGGTCAATGTTACGACTGAGACACAATGGTCAAACATCCAAATAGAGACGTTGTGTCGACAAGGGGTTGAATGTAATGGCGGGGCATTAAGTTCAACTCAGTCAACTGAAAGAGGGCAATCCAGTTTGGATAGGGCGATCGACATTCTCCATACCTCCTTGAGAATGAAAAAGGAGGTTTCTCAAGCATATTACTGCCTTCATGACGATCATTCATATGTGCTGGGAGCCGGTTTATTATCTGCCTACTCTGTCAAGGTGGTGACTACGATTAGATCTCCACTTGATATGTTGGCATCCAAGAAAAACATGCTTCTTTTCCATTTATTCAAGACCACATCTCCCACAGATTATAGAATGTGTGAGATGGCACTGAAAAGAGAATTGGCACGCGCTATTTTTTCCTGGCTGGTTGCAAGTTATGAATATTCAAGAAAAGCTATTTATTATCCAATTCTCTTTGAGCACATGAAAGGTGGATTTCGCGATGAGACCATGGCGCGCCTTATGGAACATTTGGATTTAGAATACTGTTCCTATTTGAACACAGATCAAAACGAGTTGCCACAAGATACGCCATCAAACGAGCTCTTATATGCAGGTTCTTCCTTGCAACAAATAACGGACGGAAATTCAGACATAACGGTTGGCTCCAGTAATTATTCACTAACGGAAGAGGAACAGGGATTCTTATTCCAACGCATCGATGATTCAAAGATTCAGAATTATACCTCTTCGAATCCTGCATATTTCTACTCTAATTTTCACACCCTTTGGAAAAATGAGATTTATGAGGATTTGCCAGTGTTGGATAAATGGATGGATTGGTATGTTTCCGGGAATAATGAAGAACTCTTCCGGGAGTATTCTAATTACAATTATGGCTTCTCCAATGCATCGGCAGCCTTCTTATTAAACTAGGCTTGCTGCAGGGTAAACAGAAGTCAGCATATTAGTGAGTTTTGGGAATCTTAACTGACAAAGGATATATAAAGAGGATGCCGGTTGAAGGTGATACTGAATGGGTTTGATCCAAGATTGCCATCCAAATGACTGATCCAAAAACAAGAAAGACAATGAATGTGGGCAACTTAAAATTCGGGGACTTCACCGGGTTGGCAAGCGATTATTCAAATAACAGGCCGGATTATTGCCCCTCGATTTTGTCTGCACTCTTGGGAATGTTTGATAAGCCAATTGGGGATATTGATTTTGTGGATGTTGGAGCAGGAACAGGAATCTGGACAAGGATGGTCAATTCAGGGGGTGTCAGATCATCTGTAGCGATTGAGCCCAATGATGATATGCGCAAGCATGGCATTTTGGATAGCTCCGAAGTATCCATAAAGTGGATTGACGGGAATGCTGAAAAAACTGGGTTGCCGGACGAGTCTTGTGATTGGCTGACGATGGCCTCGTCCTTTCACTGGGCTGATTTTGGACTGGCAACCAAAGAGTTCCATCGAGTTTTAAGGAAGGGAGGAAGGTTTACTGCTCTCTGGAACCCTCGCGTGATTGAAGTAAATCCATTACTAATAGAAATCGAAAAATATCTTAAAACTCTGCGAGCTGATATCAAGCGAGTATCCTCTGGGCTTTCGGGTATTACGGATACTCTGACGGCCAAGCTGCGGGCTTCTGCATACTTTGAGGACGTTGTTTATTTGGAAGGTCTCCACGTTATTAAGATGAGTTCGGAGCGTTACCTGGGAGCGTGGCGTTCCGTAAATGATCTGCGTGTTCAACTTGGCGCGGAAAAATTTGATACCTTCCTGAGGTATGTCGAACGGCGACTTGATGGATTAGATGTCATCGAGGCT
This sequence comes from Dehalococcoidia bacterium, assembly GCA_002724585.1. Taxonomy (GTDB): domain Bacteria; phylum Chloroflexota; class Dehalococcoidia; order Lucifugimonadales; family UBA3495; genus UBA3495. The sequence continues at coordinate 8,236 of PBPE01000119.1, forward strand.
ACATACCTAACCCGCGCCTGGTCGGCCCTGAAAAAAGACTAATCGGTGTCACTCACCTTTTCCACTAAAGCCAGAACGCTAGCGAACTTGCAGGGGAAGTTGCATTCGGCCCGAATTGCATCTTCAGTTTTTTTTACCGTGGGTGATTGGCAAGGGGATCGCAATGATTGCTTGAGACGAGTTCAGGCTGAACTGGGCGACGTTCCATTTATAGTGCGTTCAAGTTGCCTGCACGAGGATGGTATGGCCGAATCAAAAGCTGGAGCATTCTTATCCCTTCAAAATATACCATCCAAAGAACTGAGGGGTGCCATTGAGCAAGTGATTGCATCCTATGATTCGGCGGATCCTGGCGATGAAGTGCTCGTGCAGCCAATGTTACAGAATGTCCTGCGTTCCGGAGTGGCTTTCTCACATGATCCCAATACGTGCTCCCCATATCGGATGGTGAACTGGTCAGAAGGCGTAGATACAGCTGTTGTGACTGGAGGTCTGGGCGGAAGTACCTGGCAGCAGGCAGCCAATTCATCTGTGAATCCGCCCGGCAAGCTCTCCGGAGTGTTGGGCTTGCTGGATGAGTTACTGTCTTTGTTCAAGGATGCTCCGATAGATTGTGAATTTGCTGTGACCAATGAAGGAGAGAGCCAAGTACTCTGGCTTTTGCAGGCACGCCCACTGGTCCTGTCGCGGAATCCGGAATCTGCTTCCGAGCAGTCGGAGCGTTTGCAATGCATCTACGACAAGGTGGAACGCGGAATGCGTCCCCATCCTTTTTTGATGGGACATCGCACTGTCTATGGCGTGATGCCGGACTGGAATCCTGCAGAAATTATCGGTGTTCGGCCCAAGCCTTTGGCTTTATCGCTCTACCGTGAATTGGTGACAGATTCTATATGGGCTTATCAACGCCATAATTATGGCTA
>PBPE01000120.1 GCA_002724585.1 Dehalococcoidia bacterium
GAAACAGGAACACTAGAAACAGGAACACTAGAAACAGGAACACTAGAAACAGGAACACTAGAAACAGGAACACTAGAAACAGGAACACTAGAAACAGGAGAGACAGCAGTTTCTAATTCATTTTGTGAGGAATCTTTTGAATCGGAAAAAATAAAGAAATAAGAAACAGCTACCCCTATACCAACAACAAGAACCGCCAATAGCCAGGAAAGATTTAATCGTTTTTTCTCTTTTCCATTTATCTTTAAATCAAAAACAGAACGATCATCTAAAGAAATAACAGATGGTGGAGAAGGAACTGCAGCGGGTTTTCTGATCACCTTTTCATTAGCACCTAGATCCTCTTTGGTGACAATTGGTAATGAACCGGTAGGAGCGTCACCATGTCTGTTCCAATACAGGGCGCCTATAACTGGCGCGTAATCAGGGCTTACTCTTTTGGGACCATAAGAAGCCAAAGCTGCTAAAGAACGATTCTCCTCTACAACTTTGACATTGACTATTTGCGCACGTTTAGCAGCAGCTAAACAAACATCTGGACTCAGCCCGCCTTCAGTTCTTACTATCAAAACCTGATCTGGGTACATGTCAATAACTTGGAGACAGCGCGCAAGGATTTTGGATAATAAATTAGCTAAAGACAACTCACTGTCTCCATCAAAATGTTTTTCGCTGCTAAATGCTTCTCTTGCAGGCATCCCAGTTTCAGAGTCTGTAAGAGCTAAAAGGTCAATCTGGTCATCAACTTCTACAGCAGCAAAAACAAATTCTTCACCTAAATGTATGGTCAACGCAGTTTTCATGTATTTGTCTCAAATTATTTGATATCTCTTATGCGAGTTTGACATTATTACCCTCTGGACAACTCATGTAAAGAAAAAAAATACTGTAAATGAAATCTTTCTCGCATATCGATCAATCTAATGGCATCCTTAAAAGTGATGGACCTTAGACAATTAAATCATTTGATTGCAGTAGCTGAACATGGAAGCTTTTCTTCCGCTGCGCGCTCGCTACACACTGTTCAGTCAAACGTGTCAAACCACGTAGCGAAACTAGAAAAAGAACTTGGAACCACCCTTTTAGATCGTCGAACCATGCAACCAACACCTGAAGGGCAGGCAGTCATAGGCAGGGCCCGTAAAATTCGAGCTGAAATTAAAGCAATCTCAGATGACCTTCATACGATAAACGAAGAAGTAGAAGGTCAAGTTCAAATAGGGTGTATAGGAGTAACAGCTCGCTGGATCATAACTCCTCTGCTTGAAAAACTTGGTGCTTCCTTCCCTTCTCTTCAGCCACGACTTGTAGACGGCAATACAAATTCCCTTACCCAAAAAATCCTTTCAGGTGATCTAGATCTTGCAATAATTAATGCTCCTGCGATGAACGCGAGTTTAGAATCCGAGACACTATTCGAAGAAGAGAGAGTAATTATCGCTCCGATAGATCATCCTTTGGCTGAATACGATTCGATAACAGTTGATGAGCTTCCCAATTATGAAATGATGATGACTTCTCAAGGAACGATATTTCGCGATTCTCTAGATGAGGAACTCTCATCTGCGGGTGTTGAAATAAAAATCACTGCTGAAATAGACGGGTTAAGACTTTTGGCTTCACTAGCCTTTCAGGGGCATACGCCTGCCATTCTTCCTGCTAGCGCAGCTTATGGATACCCCGACAGTGGCTGGGCTCTCACGAGAATTAATGGTCTTCGGAAGCGACCTGTATCGCTCATACGAAACAAAAGAATAACCCCTTCCCTGCCTTCGAGAGCAACTAACGAGGTTATACATGAAGTGGTGAAAGAAATTGGTCCGGATCAGCCAGGTATAGAGGTAAAAATCTAACTATGAATCTTGAATCTGAAGATTTCGTCAAAATTCGTGGCAAAACTGAGAGTTCTGTCATTTCTAACATCGTCTCTTTTTCTGGTCGAAAAGTAATGCAGGTGGAGATCGGATCTGGGGAAAATAAATCCATAAAGCCACTTGACGGTGAAAACCTCGCAACCGCTGCCAAAATCGCTCATGAGCAAGGCATGCCAATAGTTTGTTTTGTCGAGTCTTCCGGGGCTGACATCTTGGAGGGAGTTGCTGCAGTTCATGGCTGGGGTATGGCGGCCAGAGAATTCGTAAGATGCTCAGGAAAAGTCCCGATAATTTTTTGTGTTACTGGTGCCACAGTTTCGGGTCCGGCTTTACTTCTAGGATTAGCAGATTTTGTAATAATGATTGAAGATAGTTATGCCTTTGTAAGTGGACCTCGGATGGCCGAATTGTTCACTGGGGAAAACACCACTAATGAAGATTTAGGTGGAGCTCCTTTACATGACCGAAATACCGGAGTGTCTCATTTCACGACAAATAGTCTTGATGAGGCGAGCGAATTAATTGAGCAACTTTTGTCTTTCATGCCAGACAATTCGGATGAAAACCCGCATGCTTGGAACTCAACTGATCCCGCTGACCGTTCTACTCCTGAAGCAGGATCTGTTTTACCTGAGTCGATTTCAGACAGTTATGACATTCGAGATGTAATTAATTGTGTAGTGGATGAAAACTACATACTTGAATCTCGTAAAAGTTGGGCTCCCAATCTTGTTACTGCATTCGCTTCCATAAATGGACGACCTGTAGGAGTAGTCGCGAACCAGCCGCAATCTATGGCAGGCACCTTAGATATTCCCGCATCCCAGAAGGGGGCTAGTTTTGTCTCATTTTGTGATTCTTTCAATCTGCCATTAATTACCTTCGTGGATACATCTGGTTTCTATCCTGGAAAAGATCTCGAATGGAGAGGGATGATTAGATACGGGGCACAAATGGCCTTCGCGTATGCAAGAGCTACTGTTCCCAGAATTTGTGTGACTCTAAGAAAATCTTATGGAGGTGCATACATAGTTATGGACTCTCGCTATATGGGAAATGATCTAATGTTGGCATGGCCTTCAGCTGAGATAGCTGTTATGGGAGCTAAAGGAGCGGTTGAAATATTGCATCGAGATGCCGGCGAGAAAGAAAAACTTTCCCTTGAAAGTTCCTATGAAGAAAAACTTTTAAATCCCTTTGTAGCAGCAGATAGAGGGTCAGTCGATCGAGTTATCGAGCCGTCAGAGACAAGATCTGAAATCGTTGCAGCTCTCGATCTGCTATTGAACAAAAGAGAACGTCTACCTAAACGTAAACACGACAACATCCCACTCTAAATCCAGTCAGGAAAATCGATTCCGTTTGATAAATTGAAAATAACGAAAGGTTTAACACGGTGTCTGAAAGTATAAGTATCACTGACAATAGAAGCGGAGATTCTGTCGAGATACCCATATATAAAAATGGTGTCGACTCAGGCGAATGGTCAAAACTGCTTTCTGGCATATGGTTCGATGATTCTTCATTTGGAAATACTTCTGGAGCCCACAGCGCAATAACAGAATTAGATGGCAACGAAGGATTTCTGAGGTACAGGGGTTACCCAATAGAACAACTTGGTAAAGAATGCTCTTTTCTGGAAGTCGCCTACTTGTTGCTCAATGGAGAACTTCCTACGAGAGAACAACTTTCACTATGGGAAGAGGAAATACAGGAAGAGTCAACTATCCACGAGAATTTCCACAAGCGTATTCTTGAAGGATTCAGAGACGACGCTCATGCTATGGGTGTCCTAGTGTCGACTGTTGCGGCACTTTCCACTTTTTTCCCTGAGAGTAAAGATGTGGAAGATCCTCAAGTGCGCAGGAAGCAAATTGTTAGATTGATCGCAAAAATGCCGACGCTCGCAGCAAGCGCTTACAGGCGGAGTGTGGGTACTCCTTATGTTCTTCCTGACCCAGATCTTGACTACACAAACAACTTTCTTTCAATGATGTTCAGACCAGGTGATGCCGAATATGAAGTGGATCCTATTTTAAGACGTGCTCTGGATCTTCTTTTCGTTCTGCATGCGGATCACAGTCAGAACTGTTCAACTACTGCGGGTCGTGTAGTGGGAAGTTCGTTAGCGGATCCTTATCTCACAGTGTCTGCCGCTTGCTCAGCTCTCTCAGGTCCACTTCATGGTGGTGCAAATGAAAGCGTCATTCGAATGCTCGAAGAAATAGGATCTTATGATCAAATTGATGAGTTCATAGGTGCCGTAAAAGCTGGTGAAAGAAGGCTAATGGGTTTTGGGCACAGGGTCTATAAAAATTATGACCCTAGAGCTAGGATTGTCAAAGAAACAGCCCATGAGGTTTTTGAGGTTGTAGGCAAAAATCCTCTTTTGGATATGGCTCTTAAACTCGAAGAGGTGGCGCTTGCGGATGACTATTTTGTAAGTCGGAAACTTTATCCGAATGTCGATTTCTATTCTGGTCTCACGTATCAAGCAATGGGTTTTCCTGTTGAGATGTTCACTGTCCTTTTTGCAATTGGGAGAACCCCTGGGTGGCTTGCTCACTGGGACGAGATGTTGTCGCAGGGTTCTCGTATAGCAAGACCTCGACAAATTTATATTGGTTCGCCGGAGAGAGATGTCCAACCTATAGATAAAAGGTGACTATCTAACTCTTAACATTTCTCTGTAAGAAAGCTCTTTATCAACTCTTTGTTCTGCAGGTAAACCTAGAACGCGCTCACCCAAAATATTTCTCTGCACCTCATCAGTGCCTCCTCTGATCGACATCGAAGGACCAGTTAGAAATTCAATATGCTCGTTGTCGTTTATTAACATGCCTTCGGCACCAAAGAGTTCTTTCGACAAATAAGCGCGAAATTTGAATGCCATTACACTTCTTAATTTTGCTCCAGAACCTGCTGGACCAGAATTATTTCCCGAAACTGCAGCGCGTGAAACTGTCAGCTGGTTGACACGGTGCAGCGTGAATGCTTTCATTGCTTTTTGTCGTGAAACAGGATCCTCTAAATAGCCTTTCAATTTCCACTCTTCTAACCAACTCGGTAGTCCTGTAGCTTGATCACCTCCTCCAAATGATCTGCCCCCTAAACTCGATCTCTCTAAAGCGAGAGTATTTACTGCGATCTTCCAGCCATCACCTAGTCCGCCAATACGGTTTCTGTCTTCAACAACGACATCAGATATGAATATCTCACTGAAGTGTCTATCGCCATTCATCTGCTCGATGGTTCGAACCTCTACACCAGGTGAATCCATGTCTAGAGCAAACATTGTAAGTCCTGCGTGTTTAGTAGTTTCGGGATTTGTGCGTGCAAGGCACATGCCCCATTTGGAATATGCTCCCCGTGAAGTCCAGACTTTAGAACCATTAAGCACCCAGTCTTCTCCATCTTTTTCAGCGCTCATTCCCACATTGGCTAAATCAGAGCCGGCATCTGGTTCTGAAAACATCTGACACCAAATTTCGGAACCATTTGCAATCGGTAGCAACCAGCGATCCATTTGTTCATCTGTGCCGAGATCCATCAAAATCGGCCCTACTAGACTTAAACCAACTCCATAAGGGTAAAGATCTGCTCCCTTGAATAAACCTAAGGTTCTTGAAATCATGGAGGCCTCTTCAGGAGTTGAGTCTCTTCCTCCGTGTTTTTTAGGCCATGTGGGAAGCATCCAGCCATCTTCGACGAGAGCTTCTAGGTAATTTCTACCTGCTTCTAAATCGTCGCTTCCAGCGCCTAAAACTGTCGAGGGAGTTTCATTATCGAGTTTTGGCAATTTCTTCGAAATGGCTTCGTATATTTCTTCATTAGTTAAAGACACATACTTATTCTGCCTCACAATTCGCCCAGTCCGATGAAATCATTGAATTTGGAGCATTATGTCTATATGAACGAAATTTTAGAGATCTCAAACGATGTTCTGGACGACGTTATTTCAGTTCGCAGAGAGATACATGCTCACCCTGAACTCAATTTAGAAAATCCGGAGACACAGAAACGAATCCTCGAATCTTTGAAGGACTTGCCCGTTGAGATAAAAACCGGCACAAATCTTACTTCTGTTATTGCTGACCTTAAAGGAACAAAAACCTCTGAAGGTCCAACAATGCTTTTACGGGCTGACACTGATGCTCTTCCCATGGATGAAGACAGCGGGGAAACCTTTTGCTCTGTTGAACCTGGTCGTGCACATGCTTGTGGACATGATGCCCATACGGCAATGCTTATTGGTGCAGCAAAAGTTCTGTCAATAATACGCGATCAGTTTTCTGGGACAGTCAGATTCATGTTTCAACCTGGTGAAGAAGGAGCAGGTGGGGCACGAATCATGATTGATGAAGGAGTGTTAGAAGACGTAGATCGTGCTTTCGCTATTCACGTAACACCGAATCTTCCAGCTGGCTTTGTGGGTTGCCGTCCCGGAGCGATGCTCGCTTCGACTGATGAGTTAAAAGTGACTATTACGGGAAAAGGAGGTCATGCATCAACTCCCCACCTTTGCGCTGACCCGATACCACCCATGGCCTCGATGATTACCGCTCTCCAAACAGCTGTTACACGCGAAATAAATGCTTTCGATCCCGCACTAATAACTATTGCTCATATAGAAGCTGGAACTACCACGAACGTGATCCCTGAAACAGCTTTCTTTGAAGGAACAATACGGTGCGTTTCTGAAAATACTAGAAACCAAATAAAGAAATCTGTCGTAAGAGTTTGTGATCAAATAGCTAAAGCTCATGAATGTCATGCAGATGTCTCTATCACAGAGGGTTACCCCGTCACGTTCAATGATGCAAGAGAGGCTGCTCGATTTGCTTTGCTTTGTGAAAAAACAATCGGTGAGGGAAGTTTTTTTGAATTCCCTTCACCTGTGATGGGAGGTGAAGACTTTTCATATCTTCTTCAAGAAGTCCCTGGCGTGATGGCTTTTCTGGGTGTTTGCCCTGAAGATATTTCTGATTCATTAACTGCTCCTCCCTGCCATTCAAACCGTATGCGTATCAATGAGTCGGCTCTGCTATACGGTGTTGCTTTACACACTGCAGTAGTTCTTGAAGGAGTTTGATTATGGGTGTAGAGATTAATGATTTTTGCAGTCTCATGGAACTTGAAGCACACGGACCAGATGTTTATGTAGGTATCAGTCCAGAATACCCATGGGGTCGAGTCTACGGTGGACAGGTTGTAGCTCAGGCTCTGCGTGCAGCTGCAACGACAGTTGAAGAAAACCGCCTTGTGCATTCGCTGCATGCATATTTTATTAGAGGTGGCACAAGTGATGAACCAATAAGGTATGAGGTTGACCGGCTTAGAAATGGTCGTTCGTTTAGTACCAGAAGGGTTGTTGCCCGACAATCTGACGGTGCGATTCTCAACTTGTCTTGTTCTTTTCAAATAGATGAAGAGCAAGTCAACATACAGGAATCTTCGTTGCCGGGCGACGCTGGTGATCCAGACGATTACGAATCTGAGAATTGGGCTCCTCTTTTAGAAAGACGACCTACCTCTTTGTCTTCTTCAGGAAGAGCTGCAACATGGTTGAAAGTACATGGTCCGATACCAGATGATCCTATTCTTCAAGCTTGTGCTTTAGCTTTTGCTAGCGATGATGTGCCCACAGAAGCAGTTAGCACTTCCCATCCGAAAATGGCTGAAATACGTGATGGTTGGAGTGGATACGCGGAAACATTCATTGGGGCAAGTTTGGATCATGCAATTTGGTTTCATCGCAACGCTAGAGCAGACGATTGGCAATTTCATGATTTCAGATCTCACGGATTAAATGGTGGGCGAGGTCTTTCGACAGGGGAAATTTTCACCTCAGATGGTTTGCATGTGGCAACTGTTGCTCAGGAAGCACTCTTGCGGGAAAGAACTAGATAAATCCGGAAAAAAGTAAATTAAAGTATAAGAATGGCTGCTAAGAATGTATCAATACTGTGGGAAGCGGTGGATTACATTCGTGTGGAGGAAATAACAAAAGCTTTTCCGCAAGTTGATTTCATAGATGTGTCGTCCGGAACAGTAGTTGATTCTGAAATCTCAGGGGATATTTTTCTTGTCTCTCCTACCCGCGATTCGGATCAGTTGCCAAAATTTCTAGACAAGGGGATCAAATGGGTTCACATAATGGCTCATGGAGTTGATGGACTGCCTTTTGAACTGCTGGATGATTGTGTAGTTACATGCTCGCGAGGGGCTTCGTCGGTTCCTATAGCAGAGTGGGTTTTAACCATGGTTCTAGCTCACACAAAAAAAGTTCCTGAAAGTTGGATTGTTGAGGCACCAAAAAACTGGTTTTTAGCTCCACTGGAAACACTCTCAGAGGCGACGGTCGCTCTACTTGGTTTTGGGTCTATTAACCAGGAAGTTGCTAAAAGGCTGGAACCGTTTGGGTGTCGAGTTGTAGCTTTTAGACGAAGCAAAAATTTGAACTCTGATGCTGGTGTAGAAATGGTCTCTAGTTTGAAAGAAGCAGTTTGTGATGCAGACCATGTCGTTATTGGTCTTCCACTTACAGATGACACAGATCAACTTGTCAATGACGAGGTAATGAAGCTTATGAAACCAGGAGCTCATCTGATTAATGTCGCGAGGGGTGACATTGTGGACCAAGATGCTTTGTTGAATAATCTTGAATCAGGGCAAATAAGTCGAGCTTCTTTGGATGTGGTAAGCCCCGAACCTCTACCTGATGGCCACTGGCTTTACAGTGACCCGCGGGTCATGTTGAGTCCGCATATCTCTTGGGCTAGTCCAGATTTTTTGGATTGTCTGCATGATATTTTTATCTCAAATCTGGAAAAATGGCTTTCAGGAATGCCGCTTGATGGTTTAGTCGATACGGGAGAAGGCTATTGAGTTATGTCTTATAAAATTGAAGGTTTAGTTTCTTACGGAGGTCAAAATGACTTTGCCTGACAGTTTCACTCAAATTTCAGACCGGGTTCGCAATTGGGGAAGGTGGGGTGATGACGATCAGTTGGGAACACTGAATTTCATTACCTCAGAAGTTGTAAAAAATGCAGCTAGGTGCATACGAACTGGAGAGACATTTCCTCTTTCAATAACCCTTGAAGAGGAAGGTGTGCAAGTTGGTTTCATACCTGGGCGTATAAATCCGGTTCTTGAGATGATTGCGGTTAATGAACCTCTTGATGCTGAAGCTGGAATTGAAAGTTTCCATACGAGTGATGATGTAGTTCAAATGGGTATGCAGGCTGCTACACATTGGGATGGCCTTTGCCACGCTTCATACAATGGTTTCATTTACAACGGTTATTCAGCCGAAACGATTACGGAAAATGAAGGGGCGACGATTTGTGGAATAGAGAACCTAAGAACTGTTTGTTCACGAGGTGTGCTTTTGGATGTCGCTAGGGCAAAGGGGGTTGAAATCCTTGAATGCCCTTATGCAATAACAGCAGAAGATCTAGAAGATGCTGCTTCTTTAGGAAATGTGGAAGTGAAAAGCGGTGACATCGTTCTAGTTCGAACGGGAAGGATGTCCATATATGAATCTCAAGGTGGTATGGCTTATTGCTTAGGACCTTCAGGAGATGGTTCTAACGCAGGATTTTCTCTATCTACCGTTGAATGGTTGCATGATCATGAAGTGGCTGCAGTAGCAAATGATACTCTTGCTTTCGAAGTTTATCCTTCTGAGGATGTACCTATGGCTGTTCACATGCTTCATTTAGTGGACATGGGTTTAACACAGGGTCAAAATTGGAACCTTGAGTCTTTAGCTGCGGCTTGCAATGACGACGGAATTTATGATTTTTTCTTGAGTGCCACTCCGGAACCTTTTCTTGGCGGTGTCGGTTCTCCTGTTGCGCCTGTAGCGATTAGATAACTGAGCCATATGGCACAGGTGAAAAACGTCACCTTGCGAGTTTCACCACTTTTTTGCAATCAGAATTGTTTGTAGATTCCACAAATAAAGAGATAGCAATTATGAAAACAAAATCTTTACCTAATGAAATTAACCAAGTGCCTCTTTTCTCAGGTCTTTCTAAAACTGAAATGAAATCTCTTAAGATGCTCATGACTGAAGTTGATATCAACTCCGGAAAAACCGTAGTTCGCGAAGGCGATGTTGGAAGAGAGTTCATGATAATTCTCTCTGGTACTGCTGCGGTGAGTAAACAAGGTAACAAGTTCGCTTCTTTAGGTCCCGGTGACTTTTTTGGAGAAATGAGTCTTCTTGGCAAAGGTCCGCGTTCAGCCACAATTACCGCTGAAACAGATTTGCAACTTAAAGCACTAAACAGACGTGAGTTTGCGACCATGCTTCATAACAACCCCAAAATCGCAGAAAAGATTTTGGCAGATGCACACAGCAGGTCATCACAGAATCCAACAACTGAAAATATTTAGATCAAACAGACAACTGTTTTTATTTTTTACTTATAGCTAAAAATTCAATTAGCTGTAATGCTGACCTTATGAAGAAAATCGCGGTGGTCGGTTCTGCCAATATCGACTTTGTTTCCTCAGTAAGTCATCTGCCCTCCCCTGGCGAAACGATTTTGGGAAGCAGTTTCGACAAAATCCCTGGCGGAAAAGGAGCTAATCAGGCGACGGCAGCTTCAAAACTCGGGGGCGAAGTATCTTTTATTGGTCGCATAGGTTCTGACCAAGAGGGTGCGACAATCCGAAATAATTTGGAAAAAGCAAATGTTGATTGTGAATTTCTTTTCTCATCTTCCGAGGTGCCAACCGGAATTGCGATGATCGGAGTTGATAAAGATGGGAATAATTCAATCATTGTCAACCCGGGTGCAAATCACTCACTGTGTCCTGAAGACATCGACACTGCTGGTGAAGTTGTGGAATCTTCAAAAGTTGTTTTACTCCAATTAGAAATACCTGTGGCTTCCGTGGGAACCGCTATTGAGAAGGCAAACGGAGTTGTAATCTTGAACCCTGCTCCTGCAACGGATCTTTCAAAAGAACTAATAGAAAAAGTCGATGTTCTAATTCCGAACCAAGTGGAACTATCACATTTGTCAAATAGAAACTCACTTGACGACCTGAACGAAATCGAAGAGGCAGCTAAAAGTCTCGGAGTTGAAACAGTAATTGCGACTTTAGGAAGTAAGGGCGCTTTAATAGTCTCAAATGGTGATTCAGAGCTAGTTACTTCTCCAGTGGTAGAGAGTGTTGACACAACTGGAGCTGGTGATTCATTCTGCGGTTCAGTTGCTGAATTGTTGTCGAGAGACGTGGATTTAACTGAAACCGTCAGACGATCTGTTGTCGCTGCTTCCCTATCCACCACGAAGTTTGGGGCGCAAGACTCAATGCCTACACTCTCTGAAGTCGATTCTTTCTTGGAACAAATCTAAAGTTTAACTATGACATCTGAAGCGAAACCGAAAATTATTCTCGACTGCGACCCTGGCGTCGATGACGCTATAGCAATTATTACAGCGAGTAGATGGTCTGAGATTGTGGGTATCACTTCGGTGTCAGGAAATGTGGGAATTGAACATACAACTTCTAACGCCTTAAAAATGAAAACTCTTCTCGGTATAAATGCTCCCTTGCACTCTGGTGCATCTAAGCCTATGAAAGCTGAACCTTTCCATGCTTCGCATGTACACGGTCAAACTGGTCTTGGGGATACAGACCTTCCAGAACCAAATTCCCTACCCGACTCAGATGATGCAGTTGCTTTTATTTTGGAGAAAACCCGTGAGGAGGAAGGAATTCACTTAGTTCCGATCGGACCACTGACAAATATTGCGCAGGCAATTGAAACTGATCCTTCTCTGGTTGATCGAGTTGCTTCAATAACTTTGATGGGTGGTGGTGCAGGAGTCGGAAATGTTACGCCAGCTGCTGAGTTTAATATTTTTGCTGACCCAGAAGCTGCCGATGTGGTCTTCAGGTCAGGTGCGCAATTACACATGCTGGGCTTGAACCTTACCCATCAAGTGCTAATGGGTTCAGAACATGCCGATTACTGCTATGAGTTGAATAGCACGGTAGGGAAAACAGCGGGTGACCTTCTTAGTTTCAACGGAAGGACACACGGAACTGAGAAAGAAACTAATCTGGGTGCAATGCACGACCCTTGTGCTGTTTTAGCCGTTACTCATCCTGAACTTTTTGTAAGTAAACCTAGATCTGTGGTGGTCGAACTTGAAGGGTCCTTCACCAGAGGTCAGACGTTGGTTGATGAACGAGAATGGTTGGAAACAGAAAAAAACTGCAATGTCTACTACGAGGTAAATTCAGAAAAAGTAATTGAGCTTATTCTTCAATCGGTAACTGAAGCTAGTCCAAACGGTTGACTGAGGCTATCCAAAGTCTTTCCTGCGCAGTTGGGCAAAGCCTGTATGTGGCTTCCATTAAAAATTCTGCTGCTGGGCTAGTTTCAATCTCTTGTTTGCTTACTTCCCAAACAAAGCCACGTTTGGGGTGATCTTGTTTGAGCTGCCAAGAAGAAGGAGCTGTGATGCCTTCATTGTTGAGAATTTCACTCGCGTCTCTTCCTACTCCATGCGATACCCCTATTGAAACTGGTTTTTCTCCGCCTTCAAAAACTAGAGTTCCAACTGGCACCTGAGGTCCTCTTGCCGAAAACCAGCCAAATAAACCTGAAGTTTCTCCTCTTTTGTCCTCTTCAACAAATGGTTCTATATTTATCCAACCACTTAATGAGAGAACCTTTTCGAATGCGTGAGCTAATTCGTTCGTCTGACTTTCAGTAAGTTTTAGAACCTCATACAAATAATTTTGTTTCATAACATTTCTTTCAGAAGAAGACGGACTTTTTGCTCTATTTGATCCCTTATTTCTCTAACTTTTTCCAACTGTTGATTAGCTGGGTCATCTAATTGCCAGTCTAAATAAGTCTTTCCTGGAAGTATCGGGCAGGAATCTCCACAACCCATTGTGACAACTATGTCGATCTCTTCCATTAAGTTTTCGTCAAACAGCATCGGGATGTTTTGAGAGATATCTATTTTCATCTCAGCCATGGCCTCAACTGCCGTGGGGTTTATTTGTTCTGAAGGTTCTGATCCTGCTGAAAAAACTTTTATTCTGTCTGAGGATAAATGCTGCAACCAGCCTGCTGCCATTTGAGAACGACCTGCATTATGTACACACATGAAAAGAACGCTTAATGTCTCTTCGGTGGTTTCAGGCATACCTAATTGTTTTTTGGCGTTGAGGTTCGCGCTTCTCTTTCATCTTTGCTCCTTATCAACTCAGGTGATCGGGCCCACATCAGATCGCCGTCATAACTGAGTTTATAATCAGGAGTGAACTCAATAATTACTCTTGCGGGTGAGTCCAGAAAATCTCTGAAAACACGTGCCTGATTTTCATCTGGTCTCAAAAAAGCTGCGAATTCAGGGTAAAACCAGTCTTTTGTCTCTCGGTCGTCATGCACTACACAATTTCCTTTATATGTGACCGTCTTTCCTCCACCCATCGATGTACCTGTACTGTTGATACACACTGAAGCTCTAGGAAATCTTCTTATAGCTGAAATTCTGGCTCTTCGTTCGGCGGCGGTCATCCAAATTTTTCCATCTTTAGGTAAATAAGCCATCACTACACCGAATGCTTCACCTTGTTTGTTGGTCCACATAAAAACACATTCTCGATTAGTGTTCACTAGTTGTGTTTCGAGCTCTTCACTCAACGCACATTCGGTAAGGTCTTCGTAATTATTTTCTGTCATGTTTTGAAACTAGAGGAATCAATGGATTTAAACAACTGCTTAATTAATTTCTCAGCATTTTCCCGTTTAAAGCTCCAGTATGTTCACCGGACTCCATGAAAACTTCACCATTTACGATTGTTGCTGTGTATCCATTTGCACGCTGTATAAATCTTCCAGCCCCTCCTGGGAAATCGTTGGCGATCTCTGGGTATTGAAGATTCATGCTGTCGAAGTCAATGACATTAATGTCGGCAAATGCGCCTTGTGATAGCCGACCCCGGTTTTTAATCCCAAAAAGATCAGCTGTGTCTGAAGTCATTCGACGGATCCCCTCTTCGAGACTGAACATGCCTCTTTCCTTCACCCAGTAAGTTAAAAAGAAAGTTGGCTGACTTGCGTCCATAATCTGCTTGGAGTGAGCTCCTGCATCGGCCAAACCTAGTGTGACGTATGGTCGTTTTAGCATCGCAGCTGCTTCTTCCATTTTTTGATTTAAAACTGGAAAAATGAAAAGACGTTTACCATTCATTTCTAAAGCTTCGTCGATCCATTGCTCCGGTATCGACACTCCCCTACTTTTTGCTTTAGCTCCGACGCTTTCTTCAGGTTTGAGGTCATGTCTTACTGGGTTTTCAGGAAGAGCGTAAAACTTTTCCCAATCAAGCGGCATGCTTTCTAATCTCTCTTCAGCTGACTTGATCAAAATTTTCCGTAAATCAGGATCAGATATTCGAGCCATTTTTTCTTCTAGTGGGAGGTTTGCTAACTCCGCCCAACCGTCAGCTCGGTCGAAAGGAGTTCTTGCGCTCAAACCAAATAGAACCCCTATGTGTTTAGAAGTTGTTTGCGGATGGAGATCAGCTCCAAGTGCATTTTCTTCCTCTACGAAATCTAGGATCTGGAGGTGTAGCTCAGGTGCTATGTCAACTTGAGTCAATCCGAAAGTTAATGAACACTCTGCTAGACGACTGATATTGCCGTACATTTTTATTTCGTTCCGAGAATCATCGCCTCCCAATTTGGGGGCAGCTTCAAAAACTGTTCCCTTGTGTTTTCTCATAACTTCGGCGAACGCCATCAATTCATCCTCAGCTGCAAAAGTACCTGGCACGCACCGTCCGTCCGGGACTCTATGGAGGAAAGTTCTCGAAGTTGAAAAGCCAAGCGCACCTGCTTCTAATGCTTCTTGAACCATGGGAACCATAGTTGCGATGTCTTCAGATGTTGCAGGTGTCTCTTCTAAGGAACGTTCACCCATTGCAGCTAGACGAACTGCGCAGTGTCCTACCATGCCGCCAACGTTTACACCTTTCGGCAAAGTTTCTATTTCATCTAAGTATTCGCCATATGAAGACCAGTTCCATGAAAGCCCTGTGAGGATGCTTTCTGCTGGGATGTCCTCAACAGATTCCATCATTTCCGCGAGAACTTTTGAACCACCTTTAGCAACAGGAGCGAAAGTTACTCCACAATTTCCTAAAACTACTGAAGTTACTCCGTGCCAACATGATGAACTTGCGATCGGATCCCACGCTAACTGGGCATCCAAATGGGTGTGTATATCCACAAACCCTGGAGTAACGACTTTACCTTCAGCGTCTATTTCTCTTTTTCCCTTGTCTTCCACTTTCCCGATTTCAACGATTCGGTCATCTATGACAGAAACGTCAGCTTTAAAAGCTTTTGACCCAGTTCCATCGATCACAGAACCGCCTCGGATTACTAAATCAGGTGTCACTTGTCTTCCTTTGGTTAGAAATTTGTTGTTTCATAAAAATTTTTTTCATTAAAAGAACTCCCTGTAACTATCAAGAGTTTTTAATACCTCTTCTCTCGTTCCAGCGGGCACTCTCAAAATCACTTCGTTTACACCTAGCTCTTCAAAATAGTTGAGTTTTTCTTTTTCCGGAACTGTCCCAAAAGGAACAATTGAAATTTCGGAAAAATCCCTATCTTTAGATTCACAAATTTTTTTCAACTCCGGTAAGGACGCCTTCACTCCTGAACCTCCTATGGGCATCCATCCATTTCCGAATTCTGCGATGTGGTTGAAAATTGTCGGACCGGGGGCTCCGCCCAACATGATCCTTGGTCCATTTTTTTGAACTGGCTTTGGCCACATCCAGCTTGATTCAAAATCAACGAATTCTCCATGAAATTCGGCTTCCTCTTTTGTCCAAAGTTCCTTTACCGCAAGCATCGTTTCACGGACTCTTTCCCTTCGTGTGGAGAAATCAACACCGTGGTGCAACATTTCTTCACGGTTCCATCCATAGCCGACACCCATCTCAAAACGACCGTCGGAAATTGTGTCGAGTGTCGATGTGCCTTTAGCCAAATTTATTGGGTTGTGTTGGGCTACAAGAAGAACTCCGGTTCCTAATCTAATTTTTGTTGTAACCGAAGCTGCTGCCGCAAGGGAGACTAGAGGATCTGGCAATCTTGGGTAATCCTCGGATGCTATTCCGCTGACAGCAGGCACCGGAGTTTTTTGACTTGAAGGTATATGAGAGTGTTCAGGTATAAAAACGGAACTAAAGCCTCTTGCTTCCGCTTCGATTGCCAATTCTCTAATGTCGATACACCAGTCAGTGAGATGAATTGTTATTCCCAAATCCATCTCTGAAGGATAGATGCGAATCATGCCCAGTGGTAATTCTTGACAACTCTTATATATATTTGCTTTTACCCACTATTTACAAAGGAGTGAAAATGCCTCATTTTATGGTTAAAGGTAGTTACACGGCCGAAGGATCAAAAGGGCTTTTAGGTGAAGGTGGCAGCTCTAGGATTGATCAAGCTAGGTCATTGATTGAATCCCAAGGTGGCACCCTCGAATGCATGTACTTCTCTTACGGTGAAGATGACATAGTTGGTATCTGTGAAATGCCAGACAATGCATCAGCAGCTGCTGTAAGTTTGGCGGTCTCTTCGACAGGAGCATTAACTGCCAGTTTTACACCTCTTATTACTGCAGAAGAGATAGATGGTGCTTCAGAAAAAGCAAAAGATATTGCTTATCGACCACCTGGAAACTAAAACCTTCTCTGCCTGAAAACAGGACTATTTTTGGTCACTAACGGTTAACTCTTAAAAACGTTGCCGTTATATGAGTCGACCGTGGTGAATTCTTCAACCGCGCGTCTTGTGAGACGAGACAGTTGTTGTACTGGTTTGCCAATTGGGATCATTGCAGCAATCGCATGACTTTTCGGCAGATCTAGTAGTTTCCGAACTGATTCTTCTTCAGGAACTACCGCTGTAGTCAGCACTCCGCCAAGTCCTTCATTTCTTGCAGCCATAAGTATGTTCCATGCAAGTGGGTAAACCGAAGCGCCGGTAACTATCCCTATCCTGTTCAGGTCTTTATCCATTGAAGCTACTTCAGAAAGATCGATGCTTACAATCAACAGCAGGGGCACTTGATCCAACTTGTTGAACATTTCAAAATCGTGTCCAGATTTTGTTTCGATTTCTTGTTGTGTAATAGCAGAAGGCTTGATGGTGTTGTATGGAACCTCTCCAGCTTTTTGCTGAGCGGCGTAAATTGAAAGAACAGGTTCGCATAGTTGACCTAGCTTTCTCTTTTTTTCACGGTCTTTAACAACAATCACATGTGCACCTTGACGGTTACCTCCTGAAGGAGCGAAGCGTGCATTGTCTAGAATTCGGTAAATTACTTCATCGTCTATTTCTTCATCTAAAAACTCGCGGCAAGCAAACGTCGTTCTCATTACTTGAACTAAATCCATGAGAAGATACTAAGACGAGTTTCGTGACAACATGGCCACGGGACCACTGACGTCCCAAAAGGCCTCTAATTGGCTGTAAGGAATCGTTATCGACATGTCGTTTGTCCCGGCTCCCCCTACCGTAAATGGAGCGAAAGACAGAACTAATCCTCCTTTTGTGAGGTTGAATCTGCTGAAATTAGTGATTTGAGGACCGGCTCCTGTGAACATTCTTTCATCTGTCCATTCTTTGTTTGCCAGTTTGGCGATTGCTACCTCTGATAATGCTGTCAACCAGGCAGAGTTCGGGTTGAACAACTGATCTATAGTCATTGGTTTTCCAGTTGAAAGATCAAACGTTTCAGTTCTTATCTCTGATTGAAAACTTACGAGATTCGGCAGGAGGATTCTCCGATCGCTTCGAATGCTGAAATATTCATCGGTTGCCAACATGACCTCATAGTTGTCTTGAAGCCACATGCATCGATCCACAAAAGCTCTACAGGCATACCCTGATCTCTCTATATTTCTAATTATTTCTTCTAGAAAAGTTTTTATCTCTACCTGTATAAGTCCTCTTATGCGACCGTTGACTTTCGGAGATTCTCTTGGACCTTCTATTCGAGGCCAGCTCACATAGACCTCTATTTTCCCAGAACCTCCTATTGGTTGCAGGTCAGGACCATATGCGGCTAAACCTGAATCGATATTGCAAGATAGGTCTTGGGTTATCACGGTGGGGCCATCTGGAAAGTCTCTCTCTTCCGACCTTTTACGGGGGATGATGAGAGTTTGTCCTACCTTCAACTTGTTCGGGTCACTCATTGAATTAGCACGCATAAATTCGTCAACAGTAGTTTCAAATCTTTTTGCGATCACACCAAGGGTGTCGCCTGATTCAACAGTGACTGTTTGTGGACCTTCTTCAGTTGTTTCAACGGGTTCTATTCCAATCTTGGATAAGCATTCAACTGTTTTTTGTTCTAGTTCAGGCAATTCGCGTGGCTCCCATCCTGGTATTTCAAGAGTGGGAAGGGTGGTTGTCGAAATATTTTCAGGAAAAAGGTCAGCGTAAGTGGTCGTGACAGCATTCTCTTGTGGAGTTTCTTCGGTTCCGCCACAAGAAGAAATAGCAACAATCAGTAAAGCCAAAAAACTTAAACGGCAAAACAACATCTAAAAATACCTCATTAACAATGCCTTACTTACACAATATTGTCTCATTAAATCGATAGACATGATCCCAAACATTACAGTGCAGAGTAATACATTGAAAGAAGCTGATCGTATGGGGCAGACAACAGCATTAAATAAAGTTCGCTTTAGGCTCACTGCTTCGGCTTTTCTGCTGCTTTTCGTAGAGTTGGCTTTGATTCGCTGGTTGGGTGCCAACATTGTGTACTTAGCGTATTTTTCAAATTTTGTTCTCATCGGTAGTTTTCTCGGAATTGGTTTAGGTTTTTTATGGGCAAGTCGTTCAGAGAAGTCTTTATTCCCTCTCGCCCCTTACTTTCTTTCTGGTTTTATCGTTTTCGTTAAATTATTCGATGTGAACATAGAGGTTGGTGGCAGCGATCTGATTTTTTTCGCTGATCAGCGTCCAGTCGGTCCCCCCAGATGGTTCATTTTGACGGTTGTATTCTGTGTGGTGGCTGCGTGTGTTGCATGTTTAGCTGATGGTGTTGCGAGAAGTTTTGCAAAACTTAAACCACTTGACGCGTACCGTTGGGATTTAGTTGGTTCTATAGCTGGGGTTGCTTTTTTCGCAGTTCTGTCTTTTGCCGGCTGTCCTCCTATTTTTTGGGGAGTGATAGCAGGCCTGCTTCTCTTAGCTCTTTTACATGATGGAGATTTCAAAAAACTATTTTTCAGATCGGTTGCTGTTGCTTTATTCGTAGTGTTTTTAGCAGTTGAATCGATTGGTCCTAATAAGGCTTGGTCACCTTATTATGCGCTTTCTTGGGAGGATCACTCTTCTGGTGGTGTGGTGATGAAAATAAATGATGTCGCGACCTGGGGACAGGCAGACGTAAATGACGAATCCCCATATGGTTTCATCTACGACATGTCCGCACGAGCGAATCCTGGAGAGGTTTTGATAATTGGAGCTGGTTCAGGCAATGACGTTGCTGTTGCTCTCGATCGAGGCGCCACACACGTTGATGCTGTGGAGATCGATCCTGAACTTTTGAAAATCGCTAAAAAATACCATCCAAATGAGCCATACAGCGATCCTCGTGTCGAAACTCACGTCAATGACGGTCGCGCATTTCTTGAAAGTAGCTCCAAAAAATGGGACACGATACTTTTAGCACTACCTGACTCTTTAACTGTTGTTTTAGGGCAGGGTTCAGTTCGTTTAGAAAGCTACCTTTTCACCGAAGAGGCTGTTAAGTCATACCGGCAGCATCTAAAGCCAGATGGTGTTTTCGCCATGTATAACTTCATGCGGGAATCGTGGCTGGTCGACAGGTACGCTGCGACACTTGCGAACGAATTCGATGGAACCCCTTGTGTGATTGATGCTGAAGCCCGTTTTCTTTCAGTTTTAGTAGCAACGGACACCCCAAGTTCACTTAACTGTCCGACTGGATCTGACTGGTCCGCTTCGTTGGATACCCCTTCACCGGTTTCCGATGATCAGCCTTTTCCTTATCTTAAAAGTGCCCATATCCCTGGCTTCTACCTCCTTACCACCTTGTTGATTCTTCTAGTTTCAGCTTTCAGTATTCGTGCAGCTGCAGGGTCTCTACGCGGTTTCCGAAGGCATTATGACGTCTTTTTTATGGGTATGGCTTTTCTATTGTTGGAAACCAAAAATGTGGTTCAATTCGCTTTACTTTTTGGCACTACCTGGTTCGTGAACGCTCTGGTGTTCATCAGTGTCTTGTTTTCGGTTCTGTTTGCTGTTGAACTGAGCCAAAGGGTTAGGTTGCCGAAACCGAAAACTCTTTACTTTCTTCTTGCTCTTTCTCTAGCCGCCAATTGGATTATTCCAACAGAGTCACTGCTCTCACTCAGTCCGGTATTGAGACTACTTTTTGCCGGAACCTTAGCTTTTCTTCCTATATTTTTAGCCAATCTGATTTTTGCTGAGCGTTTCGGTGGAGAGAAAGATTCGACGGTTGCGTTTGGGGCGAATATTTTAGGTGCTGTACTTGGTGGACTCCTTGAATATACGGCGTTACTAATTGGCTATCGTTCGCTGATATTTGTAGTAGCGGTCGCTTATGCTTTAGCTTTCCTAGCTGATGTGAGAGGGAAATCAAATAATGAGCTCGCTCTCTGATTTTAAATGTGACGTTTGTGTAATTGGGAAAGGTCTTTTAGGTTCCGCAGCAGCGAGGCACCTCTCTGAGATGGGAGTAAGTGTGTTGCTCCTCGGTCCGGATGAACCGAAAGTTCGCTCCGACCATTCAGGTGTGTTTGGGAGTCACTATGACTCGGGTCGCATTACTCGCATAATCGACACGGATTTGTACTGTGCTCAAATAGCGGAGGCCTCTATATCCAGATACGCGGAATTAGAAAAATTTTCCGGTATCGATTTTTTTGAACCTGTTGGTCATTTAGCAGTTTCAAATCTAGATGACTACATTTCTAAGATTGTGGGAACGGCCCGGCATCTGGGAGTTGATGCCAAATCTTTAGCTGCTTCTGAGCTTGCAAGCCGTTTTTCCTATTTCTCTTTTCCGAGTGGAGTTTCAGGTGTTCATGAACACTCCACTGGTGGTCATATAAATCCGAGGAATCTGATTAAAGCTCAAATTGAAATGCTTATGAAAGCAGAAAATGAAGTAATCAATGAAACAGGTTCTGCAATTGAAAGACATGACGGATTTTTCCAAGTGGTGACCCAAAATGGCAAGGCAATAAAAGCAAACAAGGTTCTTTTGGCGTCTGGGGTTTTCAGTGAAAGGCTAGTTGACAGTAGAGAGAAATTAGATCTGGAAATTTGTGAAAGTACGGTTGTGTTAGCGGAATTGGGAAAAGAAGATGCCGAGAGATTGCGAGGGATGCCTTCAGTTATTTTCAGGCAAGAAGCCGAATATGAAAAGGGGGTTTATTTGCTTCCTCCTATCAGGTATACGGATGGAAAAACATACATAAAAATAGGCCACTCTGAGAGTCGTCCGATGTCTGATCCGGATGCGAATTTAGTCAAATGGTTTCAAGGAAACGGTGATCCGGTGATTGCCGACTGGTTGAAATCACAGCTTTTTAGTCTTCTACCCGGTATCAGTTTCACTGATATCAAAACAGAAAGTTGTGCTGTTTCAAGGTCTCCTACAGGTCGACAATTTATTGACACGATTGAGGGGTCAGGTATTCACGTTTTGTTGGCAGGTAACGGCTATTCCGCTAAATCTTCAGACGAACTGGGTCGTATCGCTGCACATAAGGTAATTTCTGGTGAGGTGCCGGAAGAGTATTCTGACATCGATTTTAAAGTTAAATATAAAAGGACATAAGTCTTAAATGAGCCCTCAGCGAACAGGGCGGCGTGGGTCACGTCGCCGTCAAGATCAAGGACCGGTAGTTCTGGAAGGCGTTGAAACTCTCACATACAAGTTGACGCCCACTGAGGTTCTCACAGAGCAAGACATTCAAACTATCCACGATGCTTCGATGAGGCTTCTTAGCGAAACCGGCATGCTTCTTATAGACCATGAACCCGCTCTCAAAAACCTGAAAGCCAATGGAGCGAAGGTGGATGGTGAAATGGTGTGGATAGATGAAGACACTTTGATGAACTTTGTCAATCTCGCTCCGAAGACTTTCACCCAGTTGGCACGTGACGACAGAAACAATGTTCCTGTAGGTGGTAATCGGATTATTTTCGCACCTGTGTATGGTCCGGCTTTCGTTCATGATCTTGACCAGGGTAGGCGACCTTCAACTCTGGAAGATTTTCACAATTTCGCAAAATTGGTTTGCATGACACCTGAACTTCACCATGCGGGTGGGGTGCTTGTCGAACCTAACGACATAGATGTAAATGAGAGACATCTGGACATGCTGATGGCACATTTGACTCTTAGTAACAAAGCTTTTATGGGTAACGTCATTCACCCTGATAATGCTCGTGACACTGTCGAGATGAGTGAAATAATTTTCGGGAAGGAAGCGATCAGGGAGAATCCGGCCTCTCTTTCAATAGTTAGTATCTCTTCACCAATGCGCATGGATGAACGCATGCTGAGTGTCCTGGAGGTCTACGCTGAGGCCAAACAGGCAATGATTCTCGCTCCTTTTATCATTGTTGGGGCTATGTCACCGGCGACTCTTGCAGCTGCTATAGCGCAACAAAACGCCGAGTCTCTTTTCGCTATTGCTTACGCTCAGATGCTTAATCCTGGAACTCCTTGTATTCAGGGTCCCTTTTTACCAAATGTGGATATGAAGACCGGCGCTCCGGGTTTCGGTAGCCCTGAGAGTAATCTGGCTCTTTACGGAAGTGCGCAAATGGCTCGACATTACGGTCTCCCTTTCAGGTCAGGTGGC
>PBPE01000121.1 GCA_002724585.1 Dehalococcoidia bacterium
ATACTCAGAAGAAGAATTAGCGAATACACCAGAAGAGGATCATGATCACGGCGAACACTTTGTTATGATTGAAGAATGGGATTCAATTCAGGATCGGATCAACTTTGGGAGAAGTCTTAGTAAAGAGCATCATATGAAGGTAATACCATATCTACTGCCGAATCACTCGCATGAGTTCTACAAAGACTTAAGCTAAAATATTGTCTATCTTTTTAGCGCAGATAAAGTCATTCTCAGAAAGTCCGCCGATAGAATGAGTTGAGTAAACAACTCTGCAGGAGCCATATTTGACTGTTAAATCCGGGTGGTGATCTTCAGCTTCAGCAATCCATGCAACAGCATTAACAAATGAGATAGTTTTATTGTAGTTTGAAAACTTAAATTCCTTCACAATTTCCTTTGCATCATCTGAGATTTTCCACTCTGGATCAATAGCCTCAGCAATCTGCTGTGCAGCAGCCATGTCCAGAGGTTCTACGCCGCCCTCACAGGGTACACATTTTTTATTTTCTAAGTCATTATTGCTCATTATTCTTCTCCTAATTTATAAATGGGGAATTGCAACAAAAGTACCTCCATTCTGTTCCGATAATTTTCTCATTAAATTAGCAAATCTTGCCCCATTTTCGTATCCAACCTGTGTTGGAAAACCAATGCCGTGAATTCTTACTAACCGATTCCCAAAACGATCTGCTTTATTGATACGAGATACATAACGACAAACTGCTTCAACAGAACCTCTAGGAAAATCATCCCCAAAAACATAAATACTAATCTGCTTATCTTCTTCGTAAAAAGTACTGATTGCTTCGGTAATGCCTTCAACAGGACTGGAATCACTATAGGGATTCCAGAATTGCAACGTTCGGGTAATATTTCTCCTAATCTCAGGCGAGTCTGGGATCCATCGACCGGCATAGGTTCCGAACATATATTCACCCTCGTCATTTAAAACTTGTATGCCTTTAACTCTTGGATAAACACTCAGGGTTTCGGTAATCTTTTGTATGACTAGATTCCATGGTCCTTGGTACATACTGCCTGAGGTATCTATAACGAAAATAATATACTCGCTATCTACAGGAATACCTCCGACAGTTGAATCATCAATTGGATTATAGTCCTTTAGCAGTTGTTTCATTTCCTCAGTTAATGCCTGTTTTGCTGAAAGCAAGCTATTCATTGTTCCTGTGGACTCCTCAGACATAGATTTGGTCGCGCTAAATTCTCCTTCCATCTTTGAAAGATCGCCAGCCAGCTTATTTTTTTTCTTTTTATTCTCAGAAAGCTGCTCTTCAATTTCATTTAGATCTCGATTCAGGACGGTTGAATCGCCTCTGAGCTCATTTAGCTCCCTCTCCAGCTTTACAATTAATTGCTCTAAATCTTCACGACTCTTCTCAATAGTCACCGGCTCATAAATTTTGGTAATAACCAGTAGCAAAATAACGGCTCCGAAACCGCAACAAACCACATCCAAAAAAGAAAGGTTGAAAGTTTCCATGTTTCGTCTTTTTTTCATTATGGCCAATCCCTAGATGGAGCCATAAAGCTTCCATTAGAACGAATTGCAAGACGCCAGTATGCCTCTGCAGCAAACGGGTCTCCATCCATTGGGAATAAGAGCACATTCACAGGAATTGGAGGGAGTTCTCTAAGTGCCTGATCGAAATATCTTATTCGTTGCTCTGGCTTAACCATTGTGCCAGGGCTTGAGCCACGCCTGCCCTGGGTAGGTAAACCATCCGTTAAGAGAAAAATATTATCAGGTCTGGGCTCAAGATCATCAATCATCTCAAATGCTCTGATGAGACTAGTTCCGTTTTGAGGAATTGTTGATCTTAGTTGATTCATGGCATTTGCAATAGTGGCTCCATCTGTCACCTCAAGCCATTCACCTTCAGAGTCCTTAATTGCACTAACGGTCGATTCATTAAATGTATAGATTTGAAATTTGGTCCCTTCAGTTAGTCGAGTTGTTAACCAGTCCACGCTATTTACCGTTTGCCTCCATTTTGGTGCCTTGACCTTCTGACTGTCCTGCATGTTTCTATATCGAATGACGTTGACATAAGTCCTACCTAGCATGCTTGCAGATGCGTCTACCAAAAAAAGCACGTGTTTGCCGCCAAGCTTGAGCTCTGTAAGGTATTGCCGATTCCCATCACCAATAAACTCTCTCAGTGATCTTCCAGGATCAGAAGCTTCGAGTGCTGCTTGAGCACTCATTCTTTTATTGGATTCTATGAGCTGTTCTATTTCTGATTGTAGTCTTTTGATGTCGCTCTCTGAAGCAAGGGAATTATTTTCATAAAACTCGATCTCTTTTAATAGCTGTTCTAGCTTTTCCTGCAATTCATTAACACTTCCTTGAATAAGCGAATTTTCTTGTTCTGTCTTTTCTAATGAATTATTAAGTCGTACTAATTGCTTTTGTTCGTCAAATATCTGTTCCTCAAGCAATTTAGTCTCTGATTGGAGTTCTGAACTTGCCTGATCACTTCGACTTTTAACTTGCGAATTGATAATCATAAAGAACAGAATGACGGCACCAAAACCACATGAAATGACATCGAGGAATGATAAGTTGAAAACGCTAAATTGTCTTCTAGCCATAAATAACTGCCACTAATCTCCCTTAAGATGGGTGATTAGATTTTGATCACAGTAACCTTCTGTCTCAAAAATCTGGCGTTCTTGTAGTAATTGAAGCTGGTGTACCAAGAACATAATGACAATACTGATCAGCAAAGCAATGAAGGTTGAATTAAAAGCGACGCCAAGGTTCTGGGTAACGCCACTAATGTCACCATCCACAGCTCTATGAGCCAATGAAAGAGCAGCTCCAATTCCTCTAACCGTGCCGATAAAACCAATGGATGGAATTGCCCATGCTATATAGCGTATCATCGAGAGTTCAGATTCCAATCGATCGGCTTCTGATTCAACCATTGTGTGGGTTGAAGTAGAGACATCTTGGACATTTTTTGTGGTTGAAAAACGTTTTAACCCATTCATCAGAATACGAGGCAATAAAAGTTCCTTCTTGGATTGAGGTAAATTTTCTAATTGCCTGAGAAAATCTTTAGAGTCCTCAGGCTTAATGCTTTGGCCCTCTCGAATGGGTATCAAGTCCTCTTGTAAGAGTCTTCTTTCATTGATTGATGATTGTGCCTTTAGGGCCATAATTGCAAACGCCCAGAGCATCAAAATAAAACAAGCCTCTTGCTCAAAGTCTCTGACAATCACATAAAACGATCGTTCAGGTACATAATTAATATCTTGCTCAATCATAGCTTGTTGTTCTTGAATTATAGAAGCAGCCTCTGGTCGAACAACTGAGACGTAAAAAGCATGCACCAGAATAATGGATAATATTAATGCAAATCCCTGGTATAAAAATTCCTTTGAAAGATTTTGTGTATTCATTGAATCCCCTATTTATATATCCGATGGAAAACTGACAGAAACATCTGCGGATAATGGTTCGGATGGAATAAATTCTTCAAGTGTTTCCTCTTCATACGCGGCTTGTATTCTGTCTAATTCCTGTTGTAATTCCTGATCAATCTCTTCTTGGGTCTTATTCATAGTGTTATCAGGAGCTGTTTGTTCTAAAGATTGAGAATACACTGCTCCGATACTTAGGCTAAACACAAGCAATAGTAACATTAGAGTTATTGATATTTTTCCTGTCATTATCTTTAATTTATTCGTTTTCAGTATACCTTGCAATCCTAAAACCAACATCTAGTCTGCCCTGTGTCCCATAGTCTCTATAAGCATACCTTAAGGCAGTAATTGTTGAATGTCGCCAACTTGAACCGCGGATTACCCTCATGCTTCCATCTTCAGGACCGATAGGATCCATATCAAGTTGATTCACTTGTCTACTCATCGTTGAATAATAGTCATTGACCCACTCTGAAACATTACCGCCTAAATCATAAATACCGATACTGTTTGGTTTGAATTTATTGCTTGGGGAAGATACTGGGTAACCGTCCCAATAATTTGATAACACATTGGTCATAAGACTCTCGGCGGATTCATCCGCATAGTTTCCTGAATTCTCCTCCGGTGGCATACTTTCGCCCCAAGGGTATTTCTGTTTACCTCCACCTCCGTTGTATCTTGCTACCCATTCCCACTCAGCCTCTGTGAGCAGACGATAGCCATTAGTAATGGGAGTAATTAATCTTAATTTTCCGTCAACCAATCTGTAAGCTGGGGTCAAGGATTCCTTCTCACTTAACCAGTTACAAAATTTAGCTGCTTCTTCCCAAGTCACCATTACTGTGGGGTGAAACCCGTTAGAGAGTTCTCTATAAGATTCGGCACCTGAAGTGTGCTTTGGATTAAAAGCTCTAAATTCATTATTGATCACTTCTCGAGTGCCCACGTAGAAGGGTCTGGTGATTTCAATTAGTCTTTCGCTCTCATTTGATTGTCGCCCTTGTGACCTTCTGGGGGTTCCCATAATAAATTGACCAGGGGATATTAATCTCATCTCCAGACCCTGAGATGTCTTTAAGGACTGAGGCATAGCGGCTAAGACTGTCTCCTCCTCAGTCAGTAATCTAATGTTTAAGGTCTGGTCAAAGCCAGGGGTCGGTTTGACTTTAATTTCTTGAGTAACAAGCCCATCTTTTTTAACCGTTAGGGTTTGTTCTTTTGCAATTAAATTTACCTTTAGAGGTATACGTCCGATGGTTTCATTATTATTCATCACCAAGGCATCTTTTGTTCCTTGAATGTTCACATTTCCATAAATCGGTTGAAGATCCACTTTTAGCAGCTCAGAATCTTTGCCCGTTGATTTCAGTGTTTCAACAGTATCCAATTGAATACTTCTGTCTTGAGTTCGAAAACCAGGCTTTGAGAAGCTGATTAAATGAGTTACAAGTGGCTCTAGCTCCAGATCAATGGGAGTCATTCCTAAATAGATTGAATTCAGATTTACCGATGCCCCTTCAGGGGTACTTATAATTTGGAGCTTGCTGTCAAGTCGATCTAGCTTAAAGGGTTCTGTAATAATCTTCTCCCCGGCCTGAACGGCTAACTCTGAGGTGAGATCCTTATAACCTGATTTTCTAATTGAAAGAGTATGTTTGCCATCAAGGATATCCAGATCCAAAGGACTAAAACCTTTGCTCTGTCCATCAAGGACGACTTCAGCTTCACTTGGGACTGTATTTATCTGAACGTCTGCCCATGCAGGCTCAAGATCAAAGATGAATTGCTGTTCTTGATTCATACCCTCGATATTCAATTGCTCCTGAATAGAAAAATATTTTTCAAATCTCAGTTCGATATTTTGTTTTCCAGCTTCTATTAAGTAACTGCCCTCTGATTCAGATTTAACCATTCTTTCATTAACATAAAGTTCATAATCAACAGCGGGCTGTGTTTTAAATTGAATTACTCCTGGTAGTTTTTTTAGATTAATATCAATAACTTGTGAAGATTCTTCATTAATCTCAATAACCAAGGTGTCAGTGAAGTAACCCGGCTTAGAGTAACGAGCTTGATATTCTCCAGGGCGGAGTAAAAAACGACCACTAATTTTTATATGAGGAAAAGCCCCACCAGAAACACTGATATTTGCATCTCCCGGAGTTGTTCTAATCTCTACAGCCTTTGAAGTGAATAAATAAAACAAGAAATATGTTAGCGCCAAGAAAAAGACAACGCCAGATCTTTGAAAAAGCTTATTTTGGAAAATACTCTCACTTCGCCTTTTCTGAAATTGAGTGGGTTGATCCTCCATTGAAATATTACTCACGTTAACTTCTAGTAATTCAGAAGAGAGATTAAAGCTAATTAACTTATCTGAGACCTCCAATTGATCGCCATCACTGATCCAGTGATTGCCTGTTAAAGGATCTCTATTAATCATAGCCTCAAGAGTGGGGTTGATTTTTTGCAAAACATATCGGCCATCGATTAAATCAATGATCATGGCTACACCCAGTGAAAGTGAGCCTGAAATCTTAATATCAGTATTTAGATCAGACCCTATCCTTATAGGTAAATCATCACGGCTTAATGACCTTTCACTTTCTGATTCTTTTAAAATAATCTTCATATCCTATCTCTGCATATGATTATAAACCTTTGATCTAAATTCTCTGGGCTGACTTTAAATCTCAATG
>PBPE01000122.1 GCA_002724585.1 Dehalococcoidia bacterium
CTCTGCAGGATTTCCAGCAGAGCAGCGCTCGTTTAATCCCCATCTGACCATAGGCCGCATACGAAGACAATCTGACAAACAGTCAATAACAGCCATTGGGAGAGTATTAGAATCCCAAAATTTCTCCGTCCAATGCGACTGGGTTGTATCAACCATCCATATTGTTGAAAGTGTTTTGAAACCCACCGGAGCTGAATATACATCCCTTGAAACTCAAGACTTATCACTCAACCATGATAACTAAAACAGAAATCATCTCGCCCGCCCCTCCCTATAATTTCCGTCTTACTGCTGGATTCGGTTCGATTTACCCTGCCACATACACTCAAGTCAATGATGAAACACAAATATACGAACGCTTATTGAATATCGACGGCGATATTATTTTTGCGTCCGTAAGATCAATAGGAAGTACGAGCAGTCCGAAACTCTCGGTTCAATTAACTGGATCGGAGCTTGGAGACATCAAAATCACAAAGGCAATAACCCAACTCAAATGGGTGCTAGGATGTGATCAAGATCTATCCGACTTCTACAAAATAGTATCAAATGATCATTTCTTTAAGGAAATAATTGATTGTTTACATGGACTTCACGTCCCAATGAAAGGATCAATTTTCGAATCATTTGTACTTGCTATCCTAGGCCAACAAATATCGAACAATATTGCCAATGCAATAAGAAAAACATTCATACAAACATACGGGCTAAAGCACGTTATGAAAGGAAATCCGTTTTTCTGCTTTCCTACACCAGAAACCGTAGCATCCATAAGTATTGAGAACTTAATGAAATTAAAGCTTAGCCGCCGTAAGTCCGAGTATATAAATGGAATAGCACACTTAGCGCTGGATAGCACTTCACTCCTATATCCAGAGCCAAATCTCAGCGACGACGAAACGATAAGGCATTACATTAAAATACGCGGTGTTGGGGAGTGGACTGCCAGCTGGGTACTAGCTAACGGAAAAGGTTCATTCGATTCATTTCCGAATGGAGATCTCGCCCTACGCAAAATAATCTCAAATCAATATTTTGGCGGCCAGCTACAAACAGAAGAAGTCATAAAGGGCTTTGCTGAGAGATGGGCTCCGTGGCGAACATACGCTACAACATATCTTTTCGGAGCACTGAGAAGGTCACTAGTGTAGCGCACGCTTATATCGTTTTAGTGCTACTTAAACATGTTCATCAATGCCCTAGGGTTCTTCGTCTTGGCAAAACGGCGCATTATTTTCTGCGTTTGCTTGAATTGATTCAATAGCAAGTTAATGTCTTGAGCTGTTGTGCCACTCCCCATAGCAATTCTTCTACGGCGGCTACCATTAATCAACTCAGGATGATGCCGCTCATAAGATGTCATAGATTGTATTATGGCCTCAATCTTTTTCATCTGGGAGTCATCGAAATTACCCGGCATTTTCTTACCCATCTGGCCCATGCCGGGGAGCATATCCATAATCTGAGATAATGACCCCATCTTCTTCACATTCTGGATTTGCTGCAAAAAATCATCCAGATCAAAAGTTGCTTGGCGCAGCTTTTTCTCCATCACTTTTACTTGATCTTCATCGACTGTCTGCTGAGCTTTTTCTATCAGGCTCAGCACATCTCCCATACCAAGAATCCGTGAAGCAACCCTATCCGGATGAAAAGCTTCCAATCCATCAGGACGTTCACTAACACCCACAAATTTTATCGGGACTCCTGTTACTTGCGTTGCCGACAAAGCTGCCCCGCCACGGGCATCACCGTCCAATTTAGTCATTATCAATCCGGAGAGCTGAACGCGATCATGAAACTCTTTAGCAGCGTTCACAGCTTCTTGACCAGTCATCGCATCCAATACAAATAAAGTCTGATGAGGGTTTATGGCATCCCGGATGTCGGTCAATTCCTGCATAAGCTCATCGTCGATTTGTATGCGACCACCCGTGTCGACAATAACCCAAGTATTGCCATTTTGAGCAGCTTGTTTCACACCTGCAAGGGCAACTTTCAATGGAGTAGAATTTGCTGGATCTTCTGAATAGACCGGCACATCCAATTGTCTTCCCAGGGAATGTAATTGTTCTATAGCAGCAGGCCGCTTCAGATCGGCCGCAACCAACAGGCAGCTATGACCTTGTTTACGCATATGCAAGGCGAGCTTAGCCGCAGTGGTAGTCTTCCCCGCTCCCTGTAGACCAACTAGCATCAATACAGAAGGCAACTGACTCGAGGGAGTCAAATTGTGATCCCCGCTAGTTAATATCCCAGTGAGTTCCTCATGCACTATTTTTATT
Source organism: Dehalococcoidia bacterium (assembly GCA_002724585.1). Classification (GTDB taxonomy): domain Bacteria; phylum Chloroflexota; class Dehalococcoidia; order Lucifugimonadales; family UBA3495; genus UBA3495. The sequence continues at coordinate 2,286 of PBPE01000122.1, forward strand.
ACTTGCTGTCCTGGAGTCAGACTGGTCAAGACATCAGAATTCAAAGCTTTTTCTTTGATAGCGGCTACAAAATCTCTTGCGACACGAAAGTTTACATCGGCTTCCAATAGTGATCGCCGTACTTGGCTAAGGGCTTCATCTATGTCCTTCTCAGTAATTCTGCCTCGACTAGATAAAGAATTGAATATCCCTGTAAGCTTTTCACTAAGAGTGTCAAACATTTCATCCCCATCGTCATACCCGAATCAAATATTATCTGCAACTGCATACCCAAAATCAGATGATCCGTTATTTATATGAACCTGTATATTTCATATATGATAATAGCATCTTGCGATTATCATTGCTCTTATTTGATAATATTGTTATGTTAACAAACCTTAGGGATTATTCATTAAATTGATACCAAAACGACTAAATGTAAGAAACTTCTTGTGCTACCGCGAAGACGTACCAACCCTAGATTTCGACGGCATACACGTGGCGTGCCTTTGCGGTGACAATGGGCATGGCAAATCAGCTCTACTCGATTCCATAACATGGGCTCTGTGGGGAACCGCACGCGGAAAAACCCAAGATGAACTTATATCATATGGTTCCGATGAATGTAGAGTAGAATTCGAATTCCTATCCCGAGATCTCCAGTACCGAGTCATTCGTAGTCACACCAGAAGCCGCGGCCGATCACGTAGTGGTGCTTCTGACTTGCAACTGCAAATATTAGATTCCGATCAAGCCTTAACGATCTCTGCTAATACTATCCGAGAAACCCAAACCAAGATTAACCAAATAGTAGGTATGGAATACGAAACATTCATAAACTCAGCGTTTCTGATGCAAGGTAGATCTGACGAGTTTACGAGTAAAACTCCTGGAGAACGTAAGAACTTATTAGCGGATATTCTCGGTTTGCAAATCTACGAAGACCTTCAAAAACGTGCCCGTGAAAAGATACGGGAGTCTGAATCAGAAATTTCATACTCCCACGGGATGATAGAAACGCTTAAACAACAATTAAGCGACATAGGAGACCCTACAAATGAATTGGCTAAAGTGACCGAAGAACTTTCACAATTAGTAAAGCATGAATCCGAAAAAGCAAATCAATTAGATCATCTGCGTCAACAAGTCAACGAGTTACTAGGTGTGCAGAACCAACAACTAGAACTTGAGGGCGATATTTCACGTTATACCCAAGAAATCGATCATATAACTTCACAGATAACAACAATTTCATCAAGGGTTGAAGACTGGAGAAATACCATCGCGACATCCGATAAAATTGAATCAGCCTTGAATCAACTGAAAGAATACAGATTACTTTTAGAACAATTAGACAAAACAAAACAAATTCATGATTCAATCACACATCAGAGAGACCTTCTTTACCAAAAGATACAACATCAAGAACAGACATTATCTGCGCAAATCAATCAGATACGTTCCAATATTGAGCAGAATTTGAAACCCCTTGCAACGTCACACGACGCGTTAATCCAAAAAAAGTCTGACATAATCTATCTATCAGCGGAACTCGAAAAGAGCCAGGCAAACCTCAATGAAGCCAAACAAAGATACGAGAATCTTCTACTACGTACCGCCGATTTGAACAGTGAAGCTGAGAGACAGAAAACCGAAGGCGAAGATATTCGGCAAAAACTACTCCTGATGGGCTCCTCTAACAATACTGAAACCTTATGCCCACTTTGTCAGACTAGCATTGGGGAAGAAGGGCACCAACGCATTAGGGAATCCTACGACAAAGACATAAAAAATCGCAGGTCGGCTTACAGAAATATATTAGAATCTATAAAGATCGCAGATGCCGAAAAAAGCTCTCTCAGTAATGAGATAGCAAACTCTGAAGAAACTATGAGAAAAGAGCAGAGCACTATCCAAACGCACCGAGCTGAGATTGAACTACGGATAGCCGAATCCATAAAAGCACAAGAAGAACTCAATACCAATGAATCAGAACTATCAAAAATGGAGCACGCACTGGCTCTCAAGACCTTTGCTCAGGAAGAAGAAGCACAAGTATCAGATTTGAACATCCAATTAGAAAACCTGATGTACGACCACGATTCGAGGGAGATTCTAGTCAAACAGATACAGGAACTCCAATACTCAGAGTCTGCAGCAGCCAGGTTGGAACAAGCAAAAAGTCAGATCACACAAGACGAACAACTTCTAACCAATCTAGAAGAAAGCTTAGCATCTCGGCAGAGTGATATAACTAATCGCCTAGAAACACTTTCCAAGGGATCTATAGCATTAGAAGGACTACCAGAGAAACAGTCTAGATTAAATGAACTTGCACTAGAAATAAATGATCTCGAATCGACCCATCAAGATTCAGCGACAAAAAAAGCCCTATTAGAGAACAAATTATCAGATAAGATACGACTTTCTGAGCAGCTTGAGTCGACCACGGCAAAGCTATCAACATTTGAAGGTTCACAAGGCATATTCAGAGAATTATCCACAATTTTTGGCAGGGAAGGAATCCAAGCCATGCTGATCGAAACGGTGGTCCCTCGTCTTGAAGAGGAAACTAATTCGTTACTAGGTCGCATGACAGATAATCGAATGCACGTTAAATTAGAAACGCAAAAAGAACGAAGATCTGGAAACGGGGAGCCAATAGAAACTCTCGAAATCAATGTGAGTGACGAGCTAGGATCTCGTAGCTACGAAATGTATAGCGGTGGAGAAGCGTTCAGAATCAACCTCGCGATAAGAATTGCTTTGTCAAAAGTTTTAGCACAACGAACTGGAGCTCCCCTCCCAACACTATTCATAGATGAGGGCTTCGGGACCCAGGATGCCGCTAGTAGAGAACGTATTCTCGATGCGATTAGTTCTATTCAAGACGACTTTGATAAAATCATAGTCATAACACATCTAGAAGATCTTAAAGATATGTTTCCTGTCAGGATAGAAGTCCAAAAATCTGCTACAGGATCAACTTTCTGGCTGAGTTAACAGATCGAGGTATAATACACATTCGTTACTTAAAAACCGAGGATTATTTTGAAAAAACTTACCTACCTATTGGCGCTCACGATATTACTCCTAACTACACTCATTACAGGTTGCACCTCCACCACAGACTTAACAC
>PBPE01000123.1 GCA_002724585.1 Dehalococcoidia bacterium
CGCTGGTTACAAATTAAGAGCCAGATTTTATTATGATCATATGAGTGATTATCTCGAGGCCTTGAAAAATTATGAATTAGCGATTAAGTTGAATCCTCTTGATGTTGATGCTATTTCTGGAAGAGGTGACTCGTATCATATGATTGGTCAGTTTAACCAGGCTATCAAAGATTACAGTAGAGCTATTGAACTTGATAGTGACTCAGCAGAGGCCTATTATCAGAGGGGATTGTCTTATGAGCAAATAGGAGAAGATCAAAAGGCGAAAGAGGATAAAGAATTGGCTTGCTCGATATCACGGAAGTACTGTTGATCAATTGTTTAGTAAGTCCCGTGACATAACGGTTGGTGTTGTACTGTTCAAACCAGCAGTGAAAGATGGTATAGTTTTAGTAACGAATACTCAGGTGGTTCAATATTTCATATAGGAGTTGTATTGTGGCGACGTACGAATGTTCAAAATGCGGTATGTCTGTTAACGCGTCCTGCGCGAAATGTGACACGCCTCTGGTTAACGCTGTTATAACCACAGCCGACGGAAGGGAAGTACAAGTGTCTCAGTGTTCTAATGATCACGGCAAGATAAAGTCACCCTTGTGTTGCGGTCAGGATATGTCTTGCACCGTGGGCTAACTAGAATGTTAGTCAATCTTAAAGATTTATTACTACATCAGGAAGGAGTATACAGGTATGGCAGAAGCGGATATTCAGTTAATGGCGCACTTGATGAGGCGCGCTGGTTTTGGAGCGACTTACGAAGAACTAGAGCGTAGAGCTGCTGTAGGATATGAAGAGACTGTAGAGCAGTTACTTCACCCTGAAAACGAACAAGATCTGACTATGGATGTCATGCAACGATACATGCATGGTTGGAGAGACATGAACAGTATCATGGCTAACCAGGCATATTGGACTTATAGAATGGTCAACTCATCACGCCAGCTTGAGGAAAAATTGTGTCTATTTTGGCATGGTATCTTTTGCGTGGGTGATTCCAAGTGTATGGCAGCGAACCAGATACTCGTTCAACTTAATAACTTTAGAAAAGACGGGCTAGGTAACTTCGAGAACTTGCTCTTGGGATTATCAAGGGACCCGGCTATGCTTTATTACTTAGATAATCAACTTAGTCACAAGGAAGCTGTAAATGAGAACTGGGGCAGAGAATTGCTCGAGTTGTTCTCAATGGGCGTAGGAATGGACGGGCAGGCAAACTACTCAGAAGACGATGTTAAAGCGTGCGCCGAAGCGTTTACTGGCTGGACCATCGGAAACGCCATACCCAGATACCCCTATGGTCGCTATGATAACAGTTTCTTATATAATCAATATGATCATAGTGAAGATAACAAGACGTTCTTAGGCGAACAAGGTAATTTCAACGGGGATGATGTTGTTAAGATCATCGCTAAACAGCCTTCGACAGCTAGGTTTATCTCGCGACATCTTTACAACTTCTTTGTAGCTGATGAGCCTCAGGTCCCTGCATGGCAGACTACTCCACCCCGAGATCCTGAAGCTATAGAATTATTAGAAAAGACTTATTTTGAATCTGGATATGAGATCAGGTCTATGCTCAGGGTTCTGTTTAATTCTGATTTCTTCAAGAACGCCAGATTCGCGAAGGTTAAAAGTCCTACAGAAGTAGTTATAAATACACTTCGTCTTAGAGGGGATTTCACAATTCCAAAACCTAAAATCTATGACCCTGCCATGGAAATACGATATATGGGGCAAGATCTTTTGAACCCACCAACTGTTGAAGGGTGGCATACCGGTAAGGAATGGATAGATAGCGGAACATTAGTCGAAAGAGTAAACTACACCGCTGGTGAAATGGGTGATATTAATAGTCCTGGTATTCGTTCGATTATCAATCGGGTCGCAGAACAGGGCAGCAGCATATCAGCAGAGCAGTTGCTCGATGGATGCTTAGAGATGCTAGGTGGATATAGCCTTACTGATGATACAAGGGCGCTATTATTGGAAAATGCCGGCAAGAATGGGGATATATCTACAGGATCTGATGAATTCGCAGAACAGGTTGGTGAGACACTACAGTTGATAGTCTCAACACAGGAATATCAATTCACTTAACACATGAGTCTGCAAGCAAAAATGGAAGCAAGAGAGATAATTAACTGTAAATAATCAGGAGAAACTTTTATGACATCCACCAATCAAGATCCGGTCTTGGTCGTTCTACAATTATCTGGCGGTAACGACATACTGAACACAGTTATTCCGTATAATGATCCTCTGTATGTGGACAACCGACCCAATGTGCGTATACCGACTGACCAGGTGATACCGATTAACGATGATTTGGGATTCAATCCGAATATGGCTCCTCTTAAACCGCTGTGGGATCAGGGAAATATGGCGATTGTTCAGGGAGTCGGATACCCTAATCCCAACAGATCCCATTTTAGGTCTATGGACATATGGCATACATGTGAACCAGATAAGATCGCAGAAGAAGGTTGGTTGGGACGGGCTATACGGGATTTAGATCCTAATAAAGAAAACGTATTGACGGGTGTAAATTTCGGTCGAGGATTGCCAAGAGCATTAGCAGCACCAGGGGTACCAGTGGCCTCTGTAGGGAGTCTTGAAACCTATGGCGTTCTAACTAGTATTGAACAGGAAGAAAAGCGTTCTGAGGCTCTTAATATTTTTTCTAGGATGTACTCTCCAACTATGGGACAGGGTCCTGTTTTCGATTACTTGTCACAAAATGGTATGGATGCCCTGACAGGGGCCGATATATTGGCTACTGCGCCTGGTAAATATTCTTCCTCGGTTGAGTACGGTGCAAGCTCTACTTCGCAGTATATGAGAAATATTGCTCAGGTGCACTGTGCCGGTCTGGGAACGAGAATCCTGTACACCACAGCCCCTTACAATAGTTTTGACACACATGCCACGCAGATGACGGCTCATGCGAACCTGATTACAGATGTTTCTACAATGGTCAGTGATTTCTACGCAGACCTAAAAGAACATAATGCAAGTGAGAATGTGTTACTTCTGGTCTTCACTGAATTTGGACGTAGAGTTCATGACAACGGGTCGGGCACTGACCACGGCTCTGGCGGAGCAGCTTTCTTGTTCGGGGACAAAGTAAAGGGGGGCCTTTACGGTGAATACCCATCACTTGAGGCTGATAAGCTTCTTGATGGCGATCTTCACTTTAATAACGATTTCCGAGGACTATACGCCACCATATTGGAAGACTGGTTCGGACTAGATGCTCAACCTATAGTAAACGGTAACTTCGAAAAAATGGATTTTATAGCTAAATAGCATCTGTTCAATTATGAAATAAGAGCGAAGATTCAGCTGTTGCTAACGATAATTTGAATGCAACATGTTTAATAATAGAGGTAAATAATGACTACAGAATATAGAGTACATGGTGCAACATTTAGGTATACGCATACCATAGGCAGAGGAGAAGAAGCAGGGACTGGGTTTAAAAATCCGGTAGCTGTAGCCATCGGGGCGAACGACGTAATGTACGTAGTAAGCAGAAGCTATGATTATCGAGCCGATGCCAAACGTATCACTGTGTGTACTGTTAGAGACCAGGATTATATCGGCGAAATTGGCAATGCCGGCAGGCTTGGTGGAGATATGATGGATCCAGGAGAGTCTGACATAGACGGATCTCTAATATGGCCCACGGCTATAGACCTGGATTCTGAAGAGAATTTGTACGTTACCGATGAATGGCTAAACAGGGTAGCTGTTTTCTCATCTGACGGAGACTGGTTAGGGTCTTGGGGAAGCAACGGTTCTGGGGAAGGTCAGTTTGATAAACCATCGGGACTGGCGATTGATTCAGAAGATAATATATTCATCGTGGACACTGGTAACAATCGGATTCAGAAATATAGTAAAGATGGCAAATTTATCTCACAGTGGGGAGAGCATGGCTCTGGAGAAGGTCAATTTGATATGCCGTGGGGTATTACCATTGACTCACACGGTGATATATACGTAGCCGATTGGCGCAATGATCGAATACAAAAATTTGATAGCTCAGGCAAGTTTATTTCAAGTTTGGGGAGCACTGGAGACAAGGAAGGTCAGTTTAACCGACCTACAGATATAGCCGTTGACAAAGACGGTCTTCAGTATGTTGCTGATTGGGACAATGACAGGGTCCAAATCTTTGACCAACATGACGATCTTATAACTATTCTTACTGGAGATGCGACTCTTTCCAAGTGGGCGGAAACAAAGTTGGATGCAAACCCCGATATGCGTTTGCAGAGAGAAATAGCACAAGGCCTAGAACGGGAGAGGCTTTTCAGAGGACCGATCGGGATAGAAGTAGATGATGAGAACCGACTATTTGTGGTTGATTCCCAAAGAAATAGAGTTCAGATATATAGAAAAATAGATCCTACTTTCGTCGGGTTGTACGATGGAGGTAGGCTTTAAACTGATGTTGAGTCAACGTATATCGGCTGATACTACGTTGATATTAACTAAATAATCAGACATACCCTCCGTTAGGAGACAAGATAAGACCAGGCTAACATGAATTACATATTAGCCTGGTCTTATAAATTTAACATTAGTGTTGGTAGATGATAATTGAGGACTATGAGTACAGGAAGATTTAAAATATGCATAGTGGGGTTAGGATGGTGGGGTAAAGTTATGGTCGATCGCCTTTATGACTCGACTGTCGTAGAGATCGCGGCTTTAGTTGATCCGTATCCTGACGCGGAAATAATGCAGAAAGCTGATTCACTGAATATAGATATATTGCCTGACTTGGATACCGCAATACTGAGCCGTGATATACACGGGGTGATATTGTGTACTCCTAACCTCTTACATTTATCGCAAGTAGAGTTCTTAGCTTCTCATGGCAAACATGTCTATTGTGAAAAGCCGTTATGCCTTACGAAAAAGGATGCTGAGAGAATGGTATCTGCTTGTAGCAGTGCCGGGGTATTATTAGGTGTAGGTCATGAACGTAGGTACGAGCCTGCATGGTCTAAATTGAGAGAACTTGTAACGAACGGTGACTTGGGAACTATTATGTACGCGGAAGGTCACTTTAGCCATGACAAGTTGGCCGGATTATCGTTAGATAATTGGAGAGCTGATCCTGAAGTAGCTCCAGCTGCGGGAATGACAGGCATGGGTGTGCATCTCACCGACCTGATGTTATGGATGTTTGGCCCAGTGGATTTAGTGTTTGCTGGAGTAAGTCATCGGAAGCTTGAATATGCGACAGGTGACGTGGTATCAGCCAGTCTTCACCACGCAAATGGAGTAAAATCCCAAATTACAGCATTATTGAAGACACCACATTATCAGAGAGTTACTGTGTGGGGGGATGAGGCATGGGCTGAAGTTGTAGATTCCAGTCATCCAGATACACCAGGTACATCAAGATTAAAAATTAGCCGGTCCGGAGGCACGATAACCGAAGAAGAACATCAGTGGATGGATACCGTGTCAGCCAACGTGGAGAGTTTTGCGCTGTCCGCTTTGGGAAAGCAAAGTTATTTATTTACAGATTCAGAAAAAATCGGCAATGTTGCATTATTAGAAGCTATTAAAACATCAAGTACCCTTGGAAAACCAGTTAACCCTAGAGATCTGAGTTCAACTGGCTAAATGCGTATCAATGCATATTTAGCTAGCCAGTTGGGTATATCTCGAAGAGCGGCCGACCATAAAATCAGGCAAGGTAATGTGTTGGTAGATGGTCAAACTGCTGTGCTAGGGCAAAATATTAATACCAGCGAATCTGAAATTATATGTGACGGTACTAAAGTCACATATAGTGCTCTAGTAAATACCACAATCATTTTATATAAACCTGCGCTATACGTAACGACTAGATCTGATCCACAAGATAGACCCACGGTAATGGATCTTTTACCGAGACATTTACACACTTTGAAACCGGCAGGTAGACTAGACTACGACAGTGAAGGTCTAGTGCTACTTAGTAATAATGGCCAATTGATATACGAAAACACTCATCCCAAGTTTGAAACTGAAAAACAATATGATATGTATTTCTCAAAACCGGTGACTTCTGCTTTACTAGAAGCGTTTGAAGGAGGGATTCAATTACCCGAGGGAATTGCTGTAGCAGATAGGGTACAGCAAAAGACTGAATATGCTATTCAGGTGGTGATTCACCAAGGATGGAATCGACAGTTGAGGAGAATGGCGTCGGATTGTGATTACGAAGTAACGCATCTAGTCAGGACCCGTTTAGGTATATTTAC
>PBPE01000124.1 GCA_002724585.1 Dehalococcoidia bacterium
CACACCAACTATATCCGGATTTATCCTAGCCAACTCATCTAGGTCACTGAGTTTAAGATGCCCGGATAATGCGGTACTTAAACCATAACTTTTCCCTTCCATTACTATATCCCGAAGTTCATTTTCAGGGATAAAGTCAAACAAATTGCGTCCGTCTTTGGTCAAAGTATCGATCAGAAATCCGTCACACCCGGATTCACGTGCAAGCTTCACCATGAGCCTAGGCTCCAAACCGCCAAACAATAAGTTATCTGCAAACAGGGAACCTATCAACTTAGTGTCATAACCATAGAGTGCTTCTTTAGACTGGGTCAGGATATCTAGAGCAGTTTCGTAGTCAGCCTCGCAAAATCCTACTTTTACGGACGTCGCATTTAACATACCCGCCGCTCTAACAGCCATGGCCACTGTACCCGCTTGATTTGGAACAACGCCCAATGTGACACTAACGTGTTTTTCAGCAGGAATCTTTTTACGTGCTTCATCTACTAAATTCGGGTGTCCTGAACCTACTAGAGCTTCTTGTAGATTCTTAACATCTATTATGTCTGCCCCGCCCATATCAGCTTCAATAGCTTCCGGCATATCCTGCACACTAACCAGTAGCATCATTCCAGAGAAATCAGTATCCCTAGAACTCTTCTCATTTAGCCAAACGGCATGATCTCTACTAGATCCTGAGCCTGTATGTTCTGCTGTCGGAATTAAAGGCAGCAACTCACTCTTCAGAGTTTCTTTCTCTTCGTCAGTTAGATCAATTAGTGGCGAACGTACTCCTCCACCAGCCATGCCCATCAGTTCTCCCCAATATTTGCACATTGAAGCCGGCAGCACACCGCTATACTTCTTCACTGTACCGCCCCACCATTTGTCCGACAAAGCTTTCAAATCTTTCAAATATTTGTTGTAGAACTCGGTATCAAGATCCCCTTTGGTGGCTTTATCAATAAACTGAACATATCGATTACATTCAGGTGTATCGAAACGCCAATCAGATGTATTAGCAAACATTACTTGCTGCTGAAAGCCGAGTTCATTAGCCTTGTGAAATATCCATTCGTCTGGGGTGCTTATAACTGATTGTTTCCCAATTAACAGATGTGTTTCGATAGAAGTTTGTTGATTAAAACTAGCCTCTTTAACACCAACTACATTTGGAATTTGGCACAAGCGCTTGAGTCCCTGTGGGCTCATTACAAATCCGAATTGAGGTGAGTTATAGAACATAATGGCCATGTCGGTATTATCAGCGAGTAGTTTAACGTATTCGAAAACCTGATCCTCGGTCTTAGCTACCATGTACGGAGAAGCGACCATTAACAGATCAATACCAGACGTCTCAGCTCTATGCGCTAACTCGATCATATCTTTCGTAGAAGTATGCGTTACATGCGCTCCCGTCAGAATTTTCCCTCTTGACTCATCTGCAACCGTATCCATCACTCTGCAGCGCTCATCAAAAGTTAAACTCCAAAACTCTCCCATCGCCCACGTACACCCTGCGCCTACAGTACCAAGTTTATGTATGTGCCTGATGTTCCGGCGCATACCTTCTTCATCGTAGGATTTATCTTGATTAAAAGGAGTAACTAGAGTACTCCATTGCCCTTTTAAAGACTCCCACGCCCAATCTTGTGCTTCATCTTTCCGGTATCCGGCCATCTTTTCTGATCCTCCTGTAGCGCGCTGTAAATTGGTTATTCAATTAACAAATAATCGCAGATTTACTGCTTGGCATTCATAAATACCGCACATCAAATCTGTACCTCAATTCCTAGTTTACGCAGTGCCATCTCTTCCGTCAACAAAACATTACGAGAGACTAAGTTATCAAGTCGCTTTCTGACAATTTGGGCAATAATAACTACTGCGATTTCTTACTCTAATCATTTCCATCGGCACAGAACAAGCAACACATGGTGCCCCAAGATTTCTTACCATAGTCCAGTTAGGTAGACCAAAGGACCGGTTAAGTCCAAATGCAGCACGATCCTTGTCATATATATCTAGTGATTGTTTAAGAGTATTCACAATCGAAGTATGCAAACATTCAATTTGCTCCAAATTTAAATCTGCAGACAGACTTGCAGGATGGATTCCAGACACAAACAATGACTCATCAGCATATAAATTCCCCAGGCCTGCTACAGCAGATTGCTCTAGTAAAAGAGCTTTTATAGGCAACTTTCGATTTCTGACTATTTGGAAAAGGACGTCGGTAGTAAAAGCAGGATCAAGTGGCTCTGGGCCCATTTTTGAAACTATTTCGGAAAAACAGCCCACTAACCACAGGTGTCCAAACTTGCGAGGGTCTATGAATCGCAACTGTCTGTCATCATAAAAATCAAATGTATGTCTGACTAGCCCGTCGTTTTCGTCAGAAATTGGTTGCACAACCAGGCCGCCAGTCATACCAAGATGCAGAACTAGTATATTCCCAGAATCCAGACCAAATATCAGGTACTTTCCTCTTCTAGTTATGCCATTGATAGTTTTGTCCCGTACATCAAGGACAAAATCTTCAACACTAGGCAATTTCACACTATTAGCCCACGTCACTGTAGCAGACCGTATTGTGGCTCCATCAACACCCGACTCGATTAGGTACCGCTTAGTGTTTTCTACCTCAGGAAGCTCAGGCATGTTAAATCAAACTTTTTTTACTGCAATCCCGACATCCATTCCATCGATGGTGTGAGATACTACGTCGGCTGGATCTTCAGGTTTTCCTTGGTTGATACTATCACTTAAAGTCTCCTGACTAATGTAATCTCCATAATTAGTTATTACGGATGCTATTGTATCCGGACCCTCATAATAGATGATTATCCGATCAGTTAAATCGAAGTTTGAATCTTTCCTCATATTCTGGATTCGATGAGCCAACTCCCGAGCCAATCCTTCTTCGATTAGATCTCCACTCAAATGGGAATCGAGGGCAACCATATATCCGGACTCTACAGCGATTGAATAATTGTCAATTGAAACAATAACGTCGACATTCTTCTCGACCTCTGCTTCGACTTTTTCCAACAACCCAGATATTGTAGAGAAAGTCACGATTTCCTTCACATTCAGCTCTTCTAATACTTGTGAAGTCACCCATTCCAGATATTTCTCTTCACCTTGATTACGGGTTTTTATCGCTATAGTTGCGAGTGGCTGCCTAACTTTAAGGCCTGCCTTGGATCTAGCAGCTCTACCCATACTAGATACTTTCATCGCAAGCCTAGTGGCTTCCATAAGTGACTCATCTATCAAAGATTGATCGGATTCAGGAAAATCTGACAGATGCACGCTGTCTGCAGCAGAGTCATTAACAGACCTAACTAAGTTCTGATACATCTCCTCAGCTATAAAAGGAGCTAATGGAGCCATCAATTTTGACGTAGTACATAGACAATTGTATAGAGTCGCGTAAGCAGATATTTTGTCTGAATCGTTCTCACTCCTCCAAAACCGCCTTCGGCTCCTTCTAACATACCAGTTGGATAGTCCATCTATGAATTCTTGAATCCTTCTCCCTGCATCGGTAGGGTTGTACTCATCCAACAAAGTATCAACTTGGGTAACTAAAACATTTAGTTCCGACAATATCCATCGGTCCAATTCATTTTCTGGTTTCCATCCATCGGGGATATCCTTGGGACTAAAATCGTCTATCGTGGCGTAATTCACAAAAAATGAATAGACGTTCCAAAGTGTAAGTAATACTCGTCGCAGCGTTTCATTCACAAGTTTATCGGAAAATCTACGCGGCTCGCCCGGATGTGACGCCGTGAAGAGATACCACCTAAGGGCATCTGCACCTGTCACATCTAATATAGAACTTGGTTCAACAACATTCCCAATTCGTTTACTCATTTTTCGCCCTCTCCCATCCAAAATGAGACCAAGGCAGATAACGTTTTTGTAAGCAGGTTGATCATGCAGTAATGTACCTAATGCATGAAGACTGTAAAACCACCCACGGGTTTGGTCTACTGCTTCGCATATATAATCTGCGGGGAATAAACCCTGGCTCCCAATATCCTCGTTTTCGAAAGGATAATGCCATTGGGCATAGGGCATGGCACCTGAATCAAACCATGCATCCATTACCTCAGGTATCCTGTACATTGTTCCAGTGCAAGATTCGGCCGAACATTGAAAAGTAAGCGCGTCAATATACGGTCGGTGCAGATCTAAATCGTCAAAATCTACAGGTGATCCTGACGATACCCGTAATTTAAGTTCGTCTACTCCTCCAACACATTCAAGCGATTGACAAGAATTACATCTCCAGATAGGTATAGGAGTACCCCAATATCTTTCCCTAGATATTGCCCAATCTATATTATTTCGTAGCCATTCACCGAAGCGTCCATCGCGAATATACTCAGGATGCCAATTAATATTACTATTGCCTTCGACCATGTTATCTTTTACTGCCGTAGTCCTTATGTACCAAGAGGATTTTGCGTAGTAAAGAAGCGGAGTATCACATCTCCAACAGAATGGGTACGTATGCTTATACACTCCACGATCGAATAGAAGACCTCTGTCCAGTAAATCATCCATTATCACTGGGTCACTATCCTTAAAGAACAGGCCAGAAAATGGATATTGTCCCGTCACGATCCCCTGAAGATCGACTGGTTGGACGAAACATAACCCGTTCTCCCGTCCTAAATCCAAGTCTTCGTCTCCAAAAGCAGGAGCTATATGTACAATACCTGTCCCATCCTCCATTGACACAAAGCCTGCTTGAACAACTTTCGGTATAAAACTTGGCACACTCTCTAATGTAGCTGGGGATCCATTTTTATTTACAAATTGCCGTATTTCACTCCCAAATGCGCTAGGTTCATACAGAGACCTGTAAGCTAGACCGATTAGGTCAACGCCGTTGAAAGTCTTCAAGACAGTGTAATCTTGTTTTATATTGCCCTCTAACAACTGCGAAGCTAATACTAACCGCTCTGACCTTTCATCGTCAGAAATTTCGATTAACGAATATTCCGATTCCCCATCTACTGCCAGCGCAGTATTGCCGGGCAAAGTCCACGGGGTTGTAGTCCATGCAACCAGGTAAGTCGGGACCTCATCGAATAAATCTATATGAGCTTGATTTTTTTGTTCCTCTGAAAAATCGCGTGGCTCTATCAAGAATTTCGGGAAAACCGATGGATCTGGAGTGTTCTCTCGATATCCCAGAGCGACTTCGTGTGAGCTTAGACTAGTACCGCATCTCGGACAATGTGGTGTACCGCGTAATCCCTCATATAACAATTCTCTATCCCACATTTGTTTGAGTATCCACCAACCGCTCTCAATATAATTATTGTGCAAGGTCACATATGGATCATCCATGTCAACCCAAAAACCAATGCGGTCAGTCATGATTTCCCATTCTTTTACATATCTAAAGACACTGTCTTTACATTTTTGATTGAATCTTTCGATACCGTATTCTTCTATCTCTTTCTTTGAGCTTAGGCCAAGCTCTTTTTCGATCTCAAGCTCTACAGGCAGACCATGAGTATCCCAGCCTCCTTTTCTCAAACAACGATATCCCTTCATGGTACGATGCCTGCATATCACATCTTTGAACACTCGTGCTAAGACATGGTGAATACCAGGACTACCATTTGCGGTGGGAGGCCCTTCATATAACATAAACACTGGTGCAGAACTTCTATCTTCATAGGTCCTACGAAACACATTGTTGTCCTTCCAATATTTAAGAACATCCGCCTCCATATCAGGAAAGCTGACACGACTAGAAACACTTTTGAACATTATGGATTTACCTCGAATATCAGGGGTTTTAACTATGCGTATTATATCCCATATTTAGCTAACTTCAGAGTCCAACGCATGTACCGCGAAAACGAAACAAATTACGAAACAATACTTTTTCATATTTTGGTCTTCCCGAAGAATGAGACTCAATAGCAACGCACACGATTTCGTGTTATATTTGGTGATAATCTAGTTGCATTCATCCTCACGGAGGCAATCATAGAAAATATTAAGTGCATGTATATAGTTAATTGATCCGATTAGCGTTCTATTATCCGCATGTCTTCTTACGGGAGTGATCTATGAACAATGATATTGAATTAATTGCGCATCTAATGCGTAGGGCAGGATTCGGGGCCTCACGAACAGAATTGGAGCACAGATCGTCAGTTGGATATGAGGCGACACTTGAAGAATTATTGAATCCGGACGCTCAGTTGAGTTCAGACAGACTCGAATTCCTCAGATATCACCCCCATTTCTGGAAACCTATAACATCATCAGGCATGGGCGGTGCAGGGTGGTTGCATGACATGGTTAGCACCCAGAGAGTATTACAGGAGAAAATGGTTCTATTCTGGCATCAGGTGTTCGCCACTGGGTACTCAAAAATAGACCACTATCACGAAGTGATTCATCAGATAGATATGTTCAGGGATATGGGCATGGGCAATTACAGAGATCTCCTCATTGCGCTAGCTAAGAATCCAGCAATGATCTACTGGCTGGACAACTGTGATAACCATTCCTATGCGGTAAACGAAAACTGGGGACGAGAATTACTTGAATTATTCAGCATGGGAGTAGGTAACTACACTGAAGACGACGTCAGAGAATGCTCACGGGCCTTCACTGGTTGGACCATAACTCCGATGATCCCACGAGGCAGCGGAACTGGTAGATTCGATTGGGCTTTTGAATACCAGGAAGAGGACCATGATGAAGGAGAGAAGACATTCTTAGGGCATACGGGTAATTTCAACGGGGAAGATATCATTGATATCGTATGCGCCCATCCTGCTACAGCTAGATTTATCGCGCGTCACTTGTACAACTTCTTTGTTGCTGACGAACCGCAAGTGCCGGCTTGGTCGGTAGAACCACCTAGAGACGAGGCAGCTGTCCAATTACTGGCTGATACCTTCTGTGAGTCTAACTATGATATGACCACGGTCTTACGGGTTCTATTCAATTCCGATTTTTTTAAGGAAGCACGTTTTGAGAAAATCAAAAGCCCAGTAGAAGTGGTTGTAGGTACCATGAGACTAGTAGGCGGATACGAATTCCCAAAGCCTGGGATTGGCAACCTTGCAAAAGAACCTGGCTACATGGGCCAGGACCTGCTCGGACCTCCAAGTGTAGAAGGATGGCACACAGGATCAGAATGGATTAATAGCGGGACATTAATGAAAAGAATAAATTTC
>PBPE01000125.1 GCA_002724585.1 Dehalococcoidia bacterium
TGAGCGCGAAGATCTAGTGATATTACGTGGAATTCTTTCGACAACTCCTTGGCAGTGTTGTTCCATATCTGAGCACACAAACCGATACCGTGAGTCATTAACACGGTCTGGGCTTCGGAATTACCCCAGTCCAAATAATGTTGCCTCAGGCCATTCGCTACAATATATTTACTTACCGGTTCCAACGCCTCTACACCTTCTATCTAACAAATTTTCGCAAAATTATGGGGAGAATGTTTCTCCCCATAAACCATAATAAAGTGGCACTCCACCGTGGATTAATAGTTGGTAGAGATCAATTCATCTTCAATAGCTTGACCTCGAAGATTTCCTGACTCGTCCAGATGCGCCTTGATCGCTGCTAATCCCTTTTCCACCAGATCAGAATTTAGCTTTCCTGCTGCGTCATCATGTTCTGCTTCCTTAAGCAATGAAGCGCATTCAGAGCTAATCTGATCGAAACTCCAACTGACCTGAGCATCGACGCTCTCTACCCCATCTGGGAAGTCTACATGCGAGTTTCCAGGACGGCCCATTCTATCATAGCCGCCCCTGTGCCAATGACCTGGTTTATCGTGACAATCATACCGAATTACTTCTTCATTACCTACATCCACGCCTATAGTAGGTCCGCCCATTCCCTCAGGGCCGGGTCTCAAAATCCTGCAGGGCCACACATAGAGCGATACCTGCCCATCATCAGATAGCGGCACGGTTAACGCTTGTCCCCGATAGGTTTCACCTTCAATCTTTCTAGCCATTGTTGCCTCCTCGGTTAGGATTATATTCACGTGACACCAAGGATAGCACAACTCCAAATAAACAGGAATAACCTTCAGAGATCATAGGGGCTTAAGGCTCCCATCAAGACTCCATAATTGACATTGATTCGTGTCACAGATACAGTTCTATCCGTCCCTCGCCAAAGAGCGATAACTTTCCATCTACCGGAGATTAGGCACACTCATGAAGTTTGGCGTAAATCTCATAAATTTTGGTCCAGGCGTAGGACCAAAATCCATGGAACAATGGATTCGAACATCGGAAGAATGCGGGTATCACCTCGTCATGACATCGGACCATATTGCCATCCCCGACGAAGTCCACGTGCGATACCCAGCGCCGTTTTATGAACCAATTTCGACCTTAGGGTGGATGAGCGCCATCACAAACACAATCGAAATCGGAACCACGGTATTCGTAGCCCCTTACCGCCATATCCTTGAGACTGCTACTGCTTGTTCCAGCATTGATCAATTCTCGGAAGGCCGATTAATATGCGGATTTGGTGTAGGGTGGTCCATGCAGGAATACCAAGCATTAGGTGTACCATATCATTCCCGCGGTGCAATTACGAATGAATACTTGGAAGCGCTAAAGGTACTCTGGACCGAACCAGTGGCTTCTTATCACGGTAAATTCATTGCATTTGAAAATATACATACAGGTCCTAGACCTAAGCGAGTGCCACCCATCTGGATCGGAGGCTATAGTGATTCCGCCCTTAAAAGGGCTATAAATCTTGCCGATGCATGGCATCCGATCCGAATTAATATGGCTAACTTTAAGTCTTCGGGTTTAGACAGGTTGCAAAGGATGGCAGATGAATCCAACAAGCCAATCCCAGCGATCTGTCCACGTATCAAACTTAAGATAACCCAAGAACCAATCACATCCGACGAACGACTGGCGGGGCACGGTACCATTGCGCAAATTCGGGACGACCTGTTGACTCTAGAAGAATTAGGATGTCAATATATTCTCTTTGATACCTACAACGAGGATTACTCTGTGTCAGACCATGCAACACAAGGTCTGTCTTCGATAGTAACACTCGCTGAACAGATTCTCGAGTTGGACCAAGAAACTATCCGCACTTAGTTACCATTAGTTACATAGACATCGTAGCGACATGAAGGAAGAGGAGTAGAGCAATGAAATATGACTACATAATAGTTGGAGCTGGATCCGCTGGTTGCGTACTTGCCACTAGACTAACAGAGGATCCTAACAAGTCCGTCCTATTACTGGAGGCAGGCCCCGATTACCCTGATTTTGAAGGATACCCGGACGACCTTAAATTCGGATACGACCAAACCGCATCAGCGATAAACGCACCGCACAACTGGTCGTGGTACGGTACCGCTACTCCGGAGCAAGGTCCAATGCCTGTTCCCCGAGGACGCGTCGTTGGGGGTTCGAGCGCGATAAATGGTCAGGTTTTTCTGAGAGGAGTTCCCGAAGACTATGACAACTGGGCATCGTGGGGCAACGACGAGTGGGCATTTATTAAGACATTGCCATATTTTCGAAAAGCCGAGACCGATACCGACATTAAAGACGATTTTCATGGCTCCGAGGGCCCAATTCCAGTAAGACGACATAAACCAGAAACCTGGTTGCCTGCCCAAACAGCGTTTCGTGCAGCATGTATATCAGCGGGTTATCCCGAAGACCCTGACATGAATAACCCTGACTCTGGCGGTGTAGGACCTATCCCGATGAACAATCCTAATGGTGTCCGGATGAGTACCGCCCTCACATATCTGAATCCCGTCAGGAATCGTTTAAACCTTACCGTACGATCAAGTGTGACGGCTCACAAAATCATCGTAGAATCAGGTAAAGCTGTGGGAGTGGCAGCGGAGAGCGGTGGAGAAAATTTCACTGTACAAGGCGAACAAATCATCGTTAGCTCAGGCGGCATAGCATCACCTCAACTACTTCTGCTGTCAGGGATAGGTCCCAAAGAACACCTATCTGACATGGGGATTGCCATCGTACAGGAATCGCCTGGCGTAGGTCAAAATCTTCGAGATCACCCCAATGTTCGTGTCCCCGTTAAGGTCAGAGATGATTTTCCAATGGATCCCCAAGCTCCTCGCACCCAACTGGCTGTACGATATACAGCAGAGGGTTCAAAAGATCGCAACGATATGCAAATACTCCAGTCATCGTTTTCATCTCCAATGGGCGGAGACCCACTTGAAGGTGAGGGCATTCGGTTTACAGTTATGCTAGAACTCGCCGAAGGGGCGGGAGAACTAACCTTAACCAATGCAGACCCATACACTCAGCCAAACTTGAACTATCGATTTATGGAATCAGCTTGGGACAGAGAGAGGATGCGGGAGGGTGTTCGTATATGCCTTGACCTGCTTCAACATGAAAAATATCAGGAATTCGCCTTAGAACCCATCACTCCAACACCCACGGATTTAGTATCTGATGAGTCATTGGATCAATGGTTATTGGAGAACGTCACTACTACCCACCATATTTCTGGGACTTGCAAAATGGGACCGAATACCGATCCAATGGCAGTAGTAGATCAATATTGTCATGTGTATGGCATTGATAATCTAAGGGTAGTCGACGTATCGGTTCTGCCTGATTGCGTCCGCGCAAACACCAACTGCACTACCATTATGATTGCCGAGCGTGTATCCGATTGGATTAACAACAACGAACACTAACTTTATAACGGAGATTAAAGAAAAATGCCCAAAATGACTGGCGGCCAAGCCCTAATGCGTTCCCTGCACTTAGAAGGCATCCGAGTTATCTTCGGTTTACCTGGTGTTCAAATGTACCATGCTATGGATGCCCTTTATGATCATCCCGATATACGTTTTATAACGACCAGACACGAGCAGGCGACAACCTACATGGCCGATGGTTTCTCAAGGGCAGGCGGCGGGATTGGCACAGCACTAATGGTCCCCGGGCCTGGCCTCCTAAATGCATCGGCAGGTATATCAACCGCTTACTCGGCATCGTCACCCGTCTTAGTGGTATGCGGTCAAATCGAACGGGATTTAATCGGATCTAACCGCGGTATGTTACATGAAATCAACGATCAGATTGATGTGTTAAAGCCTATTACCAAGGCCGCCCGTCGAATTATTGACCCTACCGAAATTCCTAGCGCCGTTCGAGACAGCTTCAAGGACTTAACAAGTGGCAGGCCTCGGCCAGTCGAAATAGAAATCCCCCCTGAAACCCTCGCCCAATCCGCTGATATTGACCTTCTGGAACCAGAGGTTGAGCAACGCCTTTCACCTGATCCAGCTGCTCTAGCCGAAGCTGCTCAGCTTCTCGCAGAGGCTAACCGACCCCTTATCTGGGTGGGTGGAGGTGCGATATCCTCTGAAGCGGGTGAAGAAGTAGTAAATTTAGCAGAATACATTCAGAGCCCAGTCATAATGACAGCCGAAGGCAAAGGGACAATTTCGGATAGGCATCCTCTAAGTTTAGGTTCTCTACGACTCCGAAATGACCCGATCGCCAAGGAAGATCCCAATTTCGACGTGATATTGGCAGTCGGAACACGGCTTGCATTCCCTGGTTGGTTAGGCGGACAAAAAGTAATTCAAATTGATATCGATCCAGAAGAGGCCGGCCGGAACTACGACAATACGCATACCGTAGTTGGCGATGCAAAGGTAAGTCTGCAACAACTCTTGGATCGAATACAAGATCTGAAGAATCCTGCCGAAAATGTGTACGGATTAGTTGAAGCCCTCAGGAAACGTAGAGCTGAGACAGCAATCCGTGTAGAACCACAAGAGTCGTTTCTTTCGGCTATTCGTTCTGCCATACCGGATGATGGAATACTCATATCAGGTATGACCCAAATGGGATACTATGCCAGAGGGTTCTACCCAGTCTACCAACCAAAGACATTCATGACTTCTTCTTATTCTGGCAATCTCGGATATGCTTTTCCGTTTGCATTAGGAGCAAAAGTTGCTCAACCGGACAAGGTTGTTGTCGCATTATCCGGCGACGGAGGATTCTTGTTTAATTCCCAAGAACTAGCAACAGCCGTACAGCACAACATAAATGCTATAGTCGTTGTTTTCAATGATAGCGCCTACGGAAATGTCATGAGAGATCAGGTCAATCGCTTTGACAGTCGGACCATTGGAGTCGACCTTCATAACCCTGACTTCATGAAGCTAGCTGAAGCATACGGGGCCCGTGGCCTAAAAGCGAATGGTCATGAAGAGTTGGAATCTGTTCTCAAGACTGCCATTGAAGGAGACTGCCCGACTCTTGTTGAAGTGCCGGTAGGTATGATGCCTACTCCTTTTGAAAATTGAGGATGCCAGCGCTCACAGGTGCTATACTAGAATCATAAAGAACTTAATCATACATGGGGATAAACTACAGATGGCGACCGAACAACAAACTCAACGAAATTACATCGCACTAGCCGAACAGCTAGCACCAGTCATTAAACAAAATTCCAGCAGGATCAACTCAGAAAGACAGATCCCCTCCGACATAGCAGAGGACCTGGCTGATCAGGGCTTTTTTCGACTACTCCTCCCAAAATCATTAGGAGGAGCAGAATTAGAGCACTCAAAGTTTCTCGATATTCTGGAAATAATTGCCGAATCCGATACAAGCACAGCCTGGTGCCTAAATCAAAATAATGTTTGGTCCACCTCCGCTACGCGTATGCCAGAGGCTACCGCTACAGAAATATGGAAAGACCAGCGCGCCGTTGTAACTAATGGACCTCCTTCTTCAACATGCAAAGCCACTCCGACCAAAGATGGCCATATCCTCAATGGACGCTGGAATTTTAGTAGTGGTTGCACCCACGCCACGTGGATCGCGGCTTTATCTCCAATAGCTAATGCTGACGGTTCCGGACTGGTCAGTACTGACCGAAAGGATATGAAGATATTTTTACTTCCCAAAGGCCAGGTGGAATTCGTTGACACATGGGATGCTCAAGGAATGAGGGGCACATCAAGCTTTGGATTTGAGTTGACTGACATGTTCGTACCTCTGAACCACACCTACGATCAGGACGACGCTGAACCGTGGCACAACGGTCCTCACTACATAATTCCCAGGACGTTACTCTTTGCTGCTGGGTTCTCTACCGTTGCGTTAGCAACCGCCAAAGCCAGCCTCAACATCGCCGTCGATTTTGCTAGTGCAGGCCAGAGCGGAAGGAAACAAACCTTAATGAGGGAGCAAAGCACGGTACAGAGAAGCATCGGCGAAGCCCGCGCTATCTACAGTGCGAGTCGGGCATATCTTAGGGAATCAATGTCCACAGTATGGGACAGTGCCTGCTCTCGAGGCTCACTTACACTTGAAGAGAGAATAAACCTCAGGCTAGCAACTACTTATGCTATTCGCACCGCAGCAAGCGTAGTCGATGTTTGTTACAATCTTTGCGGATCGGGGGCCATTTTCGCTTCAAATCCTATTCAAAGACGGTTTCAGGATATACACGTAATAACCCAACACCTACAAGCCCACCCTACAAATTATGAATCGGCTGGTCAGTTCTTCTTGGGATACGAACCTGAAGGTAACTTCTAATAGAAGCAGATTACCTCATGCTACTATTTCAGTGAAGATTGCTTCTTTAGCTTTCATAACTAATGACCTTAAGGAGTCATCTTCACTAATAGCGGCATTAATTTTCCCCGCGCCATGAATTACCGTTGCATGATTTCGTCCAGCTAACACTCTGCCAATATCGGTCGGCGACATCAAAAGTTCATTTATCAGCAAATACATGACTATTTGACGTGCTTGTACTACTTTCCTTGTTCTCGCACGAGATAGTATGTCACTGACTGCTAAGTTGCAGCAGTATGCTACGCTACCCAGGATATCGTCTGGCGTGACCGAACCGGCAGTCTTATTACCAATTTGATCCCCAAGGACCTCGATTGCATACTCGAGAGTCACCGAACAATTACTCATCATAGAATAAGCGCTCAATTTGTTCAGGTCACCCTCGAGCTCTCTCACGTTCCTATGCCTTCTCTTCCCAATGAACTCACAGACATCATGAGGCAATCGCAAACCCTGTCGATGAGCTTTGTCTTCCAATATAGCAATTCGGGTCTCAAGGTCTGGAGATTGTATATCAACAACCAGACCGCCTGAGAAGCGAGAGACCAACCGTTCCTGCAACATTCCTAACTCACTTGGAGGTCTGTCTGAAGTCAGAACCACCTGCCTACCAGAGGCGTACAGTTCATTGAAAGTGTGAAAGAAGCCTTCTTGTGTTTGCTCTTTCCCCACCATAAATTGCACGTCATCAATAAGTAAAACGTCTGCCGAACGATAATGCGCCCGAAAGTCGTCGGTAGTCCCCGCCCGTATAGCATTGATAAATTCGTTGGTGAATGTTTCGCTGGCCGCATACTCCACAGTATGTCCATTGGCAACACACGCGGCCCCAATAGCTTGTATCAAATGGGTTTTACCGAGCCCTACAGACGAATAAATAAAGAGCGGATTGTACATATCCCCAGGTTTAGCTCCTACCGCTGACGCTGCCGCATATGCCATTTCATTGCCAGCACCCACTACAAATCTGTCAAATGTGTAACGTTCATTAGCATTAAACGACGATCGGTAGTTTCCTAGATTCACCACAGGACGCTGATGGATAGGCGATTCTTTGCCCATGTGTCTGCCTTGTACTTGCTGAGCTACCCTCCCTATATCACTATTCCCTGCACCTTGAGTGGCAACAGTAAATTGGACGTCCAGCACCATACCAGTGACTCTCTTCAACGCATCCTGGATTTCAGCGTAAAGTCGACGTTCAAGCCACGCGACACCGAAAGCCGTGGGAACTGCAACTACGAAACACCTCTCCTCCAGTAGCACTCCTTCCGTTTTTGCAAGCCAAGTCTCGTAAGTTGCTTCGTCAAGACCGATCTGCAACTGACCCTGGACCGCTGACCAAATTGTTTTGGCAGGTGTTAGCGCATTAACCATGCTGGAGCCTTGGAGACGAAACTCTCGCTCCTTCGACTGAAGGGATATCTTCAAGAAACATCTGAAAAGAAACTATCACCGCCGCCTCCCACGATAATCCCGGCCTCCCCGGAAACGATTCGTTAGTATATCCACCACCATAGAAAGACTGTCAACACCGAA
>PBPE01000057.1 GCA_002724585.1 Dehalococcoidia bacterium
GTGACCCCCGTGTCACTTACTGGGAACCAACCAAGTGGGTCGCATCTCTACGCCATAACAAAACTGACGACAATACCCTGCTTCTAAAAATAGATATGGGCTCAGGGCACAGTGGTTCATCCGGACGTTTCAAAAGACTAACTGACGTCGCTTTAGAATATGCCTTCCTACTATTCTGCTTTGATCAACCTTCATCACAACACGACGTGTAATAGCGTACCTCGTAAAAGCTCATGACGAATATCGTCACCCCTTAATGTTGCTAGTAAATCTAGCAGTTGCCTAGTTAACCCGTTAGACATCGTCTCTGTGATTCTTTGGGTATCCGGGATATTTTTACCCCGGATACCCCGGCTTATTTTCAGATATTTAGCGTAACCTGTCGATCATATCCGACATTAACTCTCATTTGAGCGTCAATTTTCGTTACACAACCCGTTGACTATCCTTCAAATACCTGATAAAAGTTATCGTGTAAACCAATATACAAGGAGTTAGCCTAATGGAAGCGTATTGCGTAAAGTGTAAGAGTAAGAGAGAAATACAGAGCCCTCAGGCAATAACCATGAAAAACGGACGGCCCGCAACAAAAGGCACATGCCCGGTATGCGGGACCTCAGTATTCCGTATCGGCGCCGCCGCCTAACACAACCTAACTCACAGAATCCCTATCAGGGGTTCTGATCCACTCGACTAATACATGTATACGTTGAAGTCGATCTTATAAAACGGGCCTTAACCGGCCCGTTTTTTATTTCAGGACTACCAGTTGACAGGACTAAACTTACGTAAATAGCCTACACCACCAGCTTTTGCTTGACTCACTTTTTTCCGAGTCATAGACTACTTAGGCTAAATCTCGTAACTGGAATCCCCGTGTCCAATACAATTAGGAGAACAATGCCTGATCGAATATACAATTTTGCAGCTGGACCGGCCGCTCTACCACTAGAAGTGCTTGAGCGTGCCCAAACTGAATTCACAAATATCAATGACTCGGGAATGTCTCTCCTAGAAATGAGTCACAGATCTCAAGCAGTAGAAAACATCATGGCAGACGCCGAATCAGACATAAGAGAGGTCGGCAATATACCTGAAAATTATCATATTTTATTCCTCCAGGGTGGAGCCTCCCAACAATTCGCGATGGTGCCAATGAATTTATTGTCTCCCAATGGTCTCGCAGAACATATCGTTACCGGGCACTTCGCCAAATTGGCATATCAAGATGCACAGAAGATTGGTAATATCCGGTTAGCTGCATCTACAGAAGAGGACAAGTTCTCCAGAATACCTAGCCCTGATCAATACAGATTAGATCCCAGTGCAGACTATATACACATAACTACTAACAACACAATATTTGGCACAGAATGGAAGACCCTTCCAAAAACAGGTGACGTCCCTCTTGTCGCGGACACATCTTCAAATATGTTCAGCAAACCAATCAATATAAACGATTATGGGCTAGTCTACGCAGGGGCTCAAAAAAACCTTGGAGCCGCAGGAGTAACCCTGGTTATCATTCGAGACGACCTGCTCAAACGCAGTCCAGACATTCTACCTTCAATGTTTAATTACAATCATCATGTGAAAAGCAAATCTGCTTATAACACCCCTCCTGTCTTCGGCATCTATATTCTAGGCCTGGTTATGAAATGGTTAAAGCGCCAAGGTGGACTGGAAAGCATGCAGCGCATTAATGAAGAAAAAGCTTCGATGCTTTACGAAGTCATTGACAACAGTGATTTCTACAAGGGTCACGCTAACAAATCAGATAGATCCAATATGAATGTTACATTCAATCTTCCCACTCCTGAACTGGAAACCGAATTTACTGAATATGCTGCTAGCAATGGAATGGTAGAGATAAAAGGCCACCGTTCAGTCGGTGGAATACGGGCTTCTATATACAACGCCTTCCCGCTCGATGGAGTTGAACGCTTAGTTGATTTGATGAAGACCTTTGAAAAATCAAAAGGATAGATGTTTTCCGGTGTACTACCTTATAATCCAATTATCCCAATTAGAGATTTTGCATCTAGGGAGCAATAATGACCAGCAATAATTACCAAGGCACTGCCACTGTACATCATGTATCGTCCAAGCAAGAGATAAAGTCCGCAGATGTACAGATTGAAACACAGGATGACCACCAGATAGAAGCCGTCGGTTTCCTAACCGCTATGATACTCACCTTGATGGGCAACTACGCTCAAACAGGTCATTTCGGTGGGCCATTAGCCTATACTCCATTCACAGTAGCTTCACATTTGGCCGGCCCTGAAGCTGGCGGTCTCAGATTTGATTATCGGCGCCCCAAACATCCCTATGCTGATAAATTTATGTTGGCCGGCGGGCATAACGCTCCTGTTACATACGCTCTGTGGATGATAATGGGGGAAGCATTAGAGCGCATGCATACCAAAACTGGCAATGATACATACGCTGCAGACCCAACTCAATCCATTCTCGGGATAGATGCATTGGGCTTTAGACGAGGAAGAGAAGCATTACTCAACCTTCTAAAAGATAATGACTTGGAAAACCATCCGCTTATGCAACAGGCGCAAAAACGTGGTATCAGACCTCTTTCAGGACACTCTGAAACTACTGACCTTACTAATGACGTCAACGGCGGACCATCGGGTATTGGTATAGCAACGGCTGCAGGCAAGGCAGCATTTTGGGACATGATTGGAGCTCCCGACTCTCTCAAAATACTGGCCATAGAAGGTGAATTCGCAATGACCTCTGGCCATTCACAAGAGATGAAAACCCAAGCTCTAGCACAGCAGGTCGGCAAAAGACTACGCATTTTTCTTTCGTACAATAATGCAGGAATTGACGATGAACTCATCGGTGGAGTAATTAAATCTGAATATGACTCCTACCAACTTGAAGATCAGTGGACCTCTTATGGTTGGAACGTGTTATCCCTAGACGATGGGAATGACTACAAACAAGTGTTAGCTGCGCTAAAAACAATGGAAGACTGGGATTCGGAAGATTCTCGTCCCATGATAGTTATAGGCAAAACAGTCAAAGGATGGTGGCCAGGGGCCATTGATGGGGAGATACCAGGCTATGGAAAACAAATTGTAAGTTATGAAAGTCACCCCTACGGATTCTCCTTGAACAGTGACTATTTCCAAGCACTAGCGGCCACATTCGAAGAGCACTTCGGTGTTAAATTTGAAGGAATCCAAGACGGGGCACCCAAGAATACTAGAGATCGTTTGATCCAATTCAAAACCAACATAGACATAGCCCTATCAGTCCTTGATAAAACTGACCTCGGAGAATGGTTGGCAAACCGCTTAGTCGAGATAGGAGACAGTGTCCAGGACGACCTACCCATCCGGATTGATCAAACTACTGATCCTTTTCTGGACAAACGCCTCGACCAAGAAACCCTGCCATTAACTCCGCAATTAGTGACGGCACAGAATCCAGTATCAGGCATTGAAAAAGAAGTATCTATTAAACTATTTGAAGAGCCTGGCAACGTAAGAGGTACCAGAAGAGCTATTTCTGAGATAGTCAAATGGATGAACTATGTTACCCAAGACCGATTTATCGTTTTAGCCGCTGATCTAGCAGATTCTATCAACGTTGAAAGCGGGTCTTTATGGGGACATTACGACCCGACACATAACCCAGCCGGCACTAGATTAAAGGCGGCAATTCAGGAAGCTGGAAACGCATCCACTGCAGTTGGCATAGTAGGGCAGACCGTGTCTGCTGATCCAACCAAACATGTCGGAATGTGGGCCTTAACAGGATCATATGGTGCATTTACACCCTTAATGTATCTTCCAGTTCGCGTCTGGAGCCAACAAAACCAAGATAGCCCATTCAGAGTAGGTGTTCTGAATATATTGGCAGGACACTCAGGACCCGAAACAGCCGCAGATGCGAGAACCCATTTTGGGATATTCTCGCCGCAGGTTTGGAAATTATTTCCGAAAGGCCAGGTTATAACTCTCAGCTTCTGGGATTACAACGACGTTGCCCCAGGTTATTTTGCCGCTGCTAACATAGCAGCTAAAGACCCAAAAGTAGGGGCAATCGTTCTTGAAGTTGCAAGGCCAGATTTCCCAGTTGCAGATAGGAACACATTCGCGGATACCGATATCAGGGCGGCCGCAAAAGGTTTTTATGTAATAAAGGATTTTGATCCTAATTTGCCAAAGCAAGGTTACGTTATAACCCAGGGCTCGTCTTCTACGGTTAATCTAGTCTCCATAATACCCAGGCTAATCGATACGGGCATCAACGTGAAGATCATCGCGGCAATTAGTGAAGAACTGTTTAATCGACAGAGTATGGAATATCAAAATTCTGTCTTACCTCTTAGTGCTAAATACGACATGATGATCGTAACCACTGGCACTAAAAGAGTATGGCCTGTATCGAATGTGGGTCCTCTAACAGACGAATATTCACTCACCTCAGACTGGCACAATGAATGGCTCACAGGAGGTTCCGAATCCGACGTAATTTCTGAAGCCAAACTTGACCCACAGTCAATATTCAATGGCATCAAACGTTTCGCAGCTGACCACGATAGTCGTATCCAGCAACAAAAGGACATGCTCTAAGGAATATCTAAAAGTCTCCATTCGCCCAAGATTTAATCAAATGGTGAGCTATAGCTATGGGATCGGGCAGTTGTAGTTCATCATTCTTTTTATCCAGTGCTAACAAAACTTCGTCACGTCTAAACCATCGCACATCAGTCATTTCTTCCGGATCCATATTGATATCAGTAGTAGCCGCCTCGGCTAAGCACCCGATCATTAGAGAAGACGGAAAAGGCCAGGGCTGAGACGAATGATATCGCACGTTTTTCACCTCGATGCCAGCCTCCTCTCTAATTTCTCGTGCCACGCCTTCTTCAATTGACTCACCTTGATCCATAAACCCAGCTAATGCAGAATATCTATTCATACGCGCTAGTCTGCCACGTGACTGACCCAATAAACATCTCTCTCCATCATAAACAAGCATAATTATCACTGGATCCGTACGTGGAAAATGCTCCGACCCACAGGATGCACACTGAAGCTTTTGCCCTCCCCGTCGAGACTCGTTAGTTCCTCCGCAAACTGAACAAAACCGATGCCTATTATGCCAATTTATCTGAGCCCTGCCTTGAGCCAATATACCACTCTTCGGCTTATCAATGCTTTCTGCCGTAGAGCGAGCGTCTTCAAATGTATATCCAGTACGTTCACATAACTCCTTTTTCACATTGTCCTCATTATTAACATCAACGGCAAAATAGCAGACGTTTTCCATCGACCCGAGATAATAACCAGTGTCACTACATCCACTGTCCATAAGAACAGACCTCCCAATCCATCCTAGGTCGAGACCCGATTCTGAGTCGACCAAGACGGTAGGGCCTGCCATAGGCAGAAACCGACTTGTTAAGTCTTTCGCTTTTTCTATTATCCAATTTTCATCACGCCGATCTTGCTCCCCTCTGTCCAGAGGATTGCCAGCGAATATATGCGGTTCTCTCAAATCAGTTCTCCTTCTGGAAATAAGCCTCTGTATATTTTTCGCGAATTACAATCAGTCGGGCTATTGTCCCAGTTCATATAATATAGTGCAAATCCATTTAACATCCATATTGCCATTTACTCCAATAAGCTTACAGTTGACACGATACTAGCCCAAGTTCACAATGACAAAACTTAGCTTACCAATAAGTAGGAGGATTGTTATGCCGTTACCAGAGCGTATGAAGTTTGGTATTTTCCTCGGACCATTCCATAGAGTAGGCGAAAATCCTACCCTTGCAATACAAAGAGACTTAGAATTAATCGAATGGCTAGATCATCTGGGATTTGACGAAGCGTGGATAGGGGAACACCACAGTGCTGGCTGGGAAATCATAGCTTCTCCAGAAGTATTCATAGCCGCTGCAGCGGAACGGACAAGAAACATCAAGTTAGGGACAGGAGTAGTGAGCCTGCCCTACCACCATCCTCTAATGGTAGCAAATAGGATTGTTCAGTTAGATCACATGACGAAAGGCAGAGTTTTATTTGGAGTCGGTCCCGGTGCTCTGCCAGGTGACGCTTATATGATGGGAATTCCTCATGAGACCCAAAGAGAAAGAATGGATGAGTCGTTGACTACAATAATCAGACTATTTACTGAAACCGATCCAATAACCTACAAAAGCGATTGGTTTGAGCTCAATGAAGGTCTAATTCACTTGCGGCCATATACTAAGCCATACATGCCTATATCCGTAGCATCCGTACAATCGCCAGCCGGCGTTACGCTTGCCGGTAAGCACGGTACATCTGTTTTGACGATTACCGTTCCCAGAGACCCATCCTCTGGCCCATCAGACCTCATGACTCTATGGGAGATAGCTGAAGAATCTGCATCAAAACATGGGAATAACATGAATAGAGATGACTGGCGTCTAGTCCTGCCAGTACATCTGGCTGAAACTAGAGAAGAAGCGTTTGCCGATGCAAGAATCGGAGCAGGACAATTTTTGCGGGAATACACAGAAGGTACAAACGGACGCAAAGCTGCGTTTGATGGTCCCTTAGACAAAGTCATAGACCACATGGCAGACAACGGATCCTGGATAATCGGAACACCAGATGACTGTATCGAAGGCATAAGAAAATTGGAGGAGCGCAGCGGCGGCTTCGGAGTGTTTCTAGTACAGACAATTGACTGGGCCCCTCGTGAAAAAATGCTAAAAAGCTACGAATTGTTAGCCCGTTATGTAATGCCACAATTCCAAGGCTCCGTGGTCAGCACCAGAGCATCTAACCAATGGGCAGCTGAAAGACAGGACGCTTTAGTGGATGGGCGTACTAGAGCTATAGATAGAGCCAAACAAGCCTATGCCGAACGGTCAAGCTAATCCCGTAAACCCACCTCATTTGGAACAGACATTATGATATTGGTGATACAAGGAAAAACTTATGAACGCAGAGCAAATTTTAGAGAAAATACCAGCCGTTGCTAAAGAATGGGCATCCCAACGTGAAGAACGTCAACAGCGCACGAAGGCTGACCCAATTGATTACGAGACATTACGGGGAATTGGTGTTCCACTACTCGCCGTTCCAACGGAATTTGGTGGCACTTGGCAAGATTTATCACGCTCATCCAGGACTATAGGCCTAATGCTTCGGACCTTAGCTCAAGGCGATCCCTCCATCACCCTAGCCAGTTCCATGCACCAAGGAGTACTGGCCTCATGGAGGGTCCCTACTGTACCCGAACCCTACAATGATGCGTGGCAAAAACAGCGTTCCGAAGTATTCGCCACAGTAACTGATGGAGCCTGGTGGGGGACTATTGTATCTGAACCCGGCAGTGGTGGTGACACTGGCAAAACTCGTTCAATGTGCATCCAAGAATCACCCGATTCCCTCAAATACCGCTTATCAGGTCAAAAGCACTTCGGCAGTGGATCCGGGTTAACATCCTTCATGACAACACGGGCACTTCCCGATGGAGAATCGACACCTGACTTGTTTTTCATGGAAGTACGAGGCCAACCGTGGGATGGAACGACTGGTATCCGGCTGGCCGCAGAATGGAAGGGCCATGGTATGAGCTCCACTAATAGTCATGCTTTCGAATTTACCAATTTCCCTGCTACTAGGGTGGCATGGCCAGGTCACCAAGCCGAGCTAATGGCAGGCAACGGAAGTCTTGGAGGTATGTCGTTTACATCTGTCATCGTTGGAGTTGTGGACGCAGCAATGGACTACACTCGCAATTGGCTCAAAACCAACCTTGCTAATGGATCCTCTTTACGGGCTTTTCAACAGGTTGAATGGACTATGGCAGAACAAGAAGCCTGGTTAATAGACCAGGCATGGGAAAGTGGTATGAGATCTTTCGAAAATAACACATTAGACAGGCGCACAGTGTTGCTGGCAAAAGAGAACGTCGCAAGACTCGCCGCTTCAGTCCTGGACCGATTATGCAAATTATCCGGCGGTACTGCATATACCAAATATTCGCCGCTCGGAACATGGCTGCAAGACGTCAGGGCGTTAGGTTATTTACGTCCGCCCTGGGCATTAGCCTTCGATAACATGTTTAACATGAGCTTAGAAGAATAAATAGACAGAAAACAGACCCTCTGTTTCCAGAGGGTCTGTTTTCTGTCTATACACAATATCTTAGATTAATAATGCCTTAGTTCCACCACATTATCATCGGGATCATAAACATATAGTGATATCCCGTCACCATGAGATCCCCAACGCTTTCCGGGCCCAGCTTGAATCTCCACTCCTATGCGTTCAAATGATTCTTTAAGTTGTTCCATATCTGTTTTTTCTATTACTAAACAGAAATGGTCTTGGTTCTTGTCTCCATCTTTACCTATTGGCGCCTGCTCGAACTCAAACAGATCTATAATAGTATCCTGATTTATTCGGACCGAAGGAAACCGCACATCCCCGCGACGCCATAAATCTACTCGTTCACTAGCCAACCCCAATGTTTCTGTATAGAATTTTAACGACCGCTCCGCGTCAGAAACCCGTAACACTATATGATCCATCTCTGTTATTTTTACCAATGCTTGCTTACTGGCATCGAAATCCTGCTGTGTCTTAGTAGCCATAACGACCTCCGCAAAGACTATAGTACGACCCTGGCTTAAGCAGTAACCCAGTCCACTCCATTTAAGACCATTTTCTGGAACTCAGGGCTTTGGAAACTTTTTCCATCGTGGCCAAGCAATAGGGTGTATACCTTTCCACTACCGTAAGTTTTTGTCCATCCCAGAGGGAATGTTCCCGCTGGCATATGCGTGTCTGCCCTGTCTGGCCCCCATGGCCAAGTTCCTTCTTCTGAAGTCCCCGTGATGAAGACCTCATTGCCGTCTAGATAAGTAATACCCATATATAGCTCGTCATCTGTGTTGAAATCAGATACACCGGCAGCACCTGGATGACTCGCGTCACTTACGTTAACTCTGAAATTTCCATAAGGTGGGTGGAAGCTCGTTCCAGTCACCCATCCTCCGCCCGTGATATTGTTAAACTCAGGCCAGTAATCTGATCCACATCCGGAGATATGTAGACACACAAAACCTTTGCCGGATTTAATATAGTCAATTATGCCGTCTTGCGATGCCTTGGGAAGAGTCAAATCCTCATGCCCAGATGCGTTTTCCCTACGTGTGTTGAAAACAAGGGCATCGAATTCGGCCATTTTACCAGCATCCGCTAATATAGATGCGTGCTCTGTAACCGTTACTTGATGACCTGCATCGTTTAGAAATTTATCTAATATTGGAGTAGATTCCTCGTATGGATGTCTCCCGCCAGATATAACAAGTAATTTCATAATTGCCCTCACATTTAACTAATCTACTGTTTGACCGTACTAGTAAAGAATCAGGAGTCTTTCCAATTAGCTTGCCTGATCCGATCAACATTCTGGTGGAGGTGAGCGGGCTCGAACCGCTGACCTCCTGCTTGCAAAGCAGGCGCTCTCCCACCTGAGCTACACCCCCAAAACAGAGATTTATAGTACATGTAAGTACAGAGGAGTTCAAGGGAACGCTGAGATGCGTTGCCGAAGTTGAATGACTTTTCTTGCTATCTATTGATCTGATCCCTAACTAAAATACAGAAATATGCTTTCTCGATATGGTGTACTCTCTCTTGAGTCTAGGGCGGTTCAAGAGGTCCCACTAACAAAGGAGAGTCGAGACAGTATCTTCTTCTTTAGTCCCCCAATAAGGACAAAACCATAGTTAGTACTGAGTAAAATAGTCCAGCTATAGTTATGGCTACTGTTGCGCATAATAATGTGTACAAGCCTCTCATGATTAAAACTTAAAACGTTGGTCATATTTTCTAAATTGCCAAGGATATCTTTCGCTCAAAGATTACAGGTATCCAGGCAGAAACGAATAAACATAGTCGGGGAAAAATACCATTAAAACTTCGGCTTCATATTCTGATAGCGTTCATACTCTTGCACGCTCACTAATTCTCTAGGTATATCCCATAAATTCAGAGTATCAACAGAGGTCATAGAAGCCACTCCATCGAAAGTCAAGTTTATCCGATATTCCTGTGAAAAGCGTCGACCCAGATCGGTCAGCGAAAACGTAGCCTCGTGTTCCAGTATCCTCTTAGAAACGCAATTAGTTTCCGTCAAATGGTCTAGGACGACGGTGACACTGTTCTTCCATTGGGGCTCCCCATTGTTCATAGCCTCAAATTCTTTCGGAAACGTGAACCTAATAGACTCCTGTGTCCTAAACAGATTCTGCACCCCTACACAAATCCTATTTAGTGTAATATTTGGATCACTTTGAACGGACAATCTTGTTGTCTCAAAATAGTCTATAAGTCCCAAAATATGGACCGCATACATTTCAATAGGTATTAAACCAGAGTTCATATAAACTCATTACCTTGAGGACTTCAGAATATAAATCTTTATAAGCATAAGCTCGTATCTCGTTCCCAGCGTAAGACGGAAGGCAATAGTACCAACCCTAGAATCACATGCAAATTACTCTATCATATCACCGACATCGTGACAGATATCAAATTGATACCCAGTGTGCCTAGGATAGAAATGGTATATTACCTATCTATGGTATCA
>PBPE01000058.1 GCA_002724585.1 Dehalococcoidia bacterium
CAATGGTGAACACAGCAAGGAATGACTGCGCGAATGTGGCAATCACTCTTTCTAGTACGTCTTTGTTAAACATTATTTACGTTTACCTTTCTTTACCTTTTTATATGGTACTTTCTTAGCTTTCCCTTTGGAAGAGCTAGTTGCGTATTTAGGCATTAGCGCTCCCGAATCCTGTCGCTGTGCCACTTACCATAGCACCACCTCCACCAGCGAATTCTGCTCGCCTTTCTTCTGCCCTGCGTTCTAATGCATCTTCTAATTCTTGACCAGATTGTCCACCATAATCAACACCAAACTCGGCCGCAAGACCATGTGTTTCCATGACTAGATCAGTCTCACCTTGCTTTTCAAAGAATAAACCCTCTTGGTCTTTAACATTTTTTAATCCTTCCCATAATTCTTTAGTTGTCATACCTAATTTAGATATATTTCTAGCTTGTTCTTTCTCTAAAGGATTATCTAAATCCAAAAACATTTGCGACCAGCCACCTACTTCGGCAGTAGCTACATCAGTTTTCAAAGACTGTAAACTCTGCCAACCTGTACCGAAAATAGCATCATCAGGATCTAAGAATGTAGCCATTAAAGCCGCATCTCCAGCGACACCAAAGTATTTTTCAGCGGCATCTGTAATAGCTTTAGGAGATTGATAAATTAAATTAGAAGCCATCGTTGTTCTTTCCACCAACTCAGCACTAGAAATACCTTGCACATAGGACTCTGCGACTACATGATCTAAATCATATGGCAACTTATCCATCCCATGTTGTACAAATAAACCCGACAAAAGTTTTTCTCTCTTAATATAATCGCCGGGTTTTGGTATATCTCTATGAGGTAATGGTTGGCCTGCTTCTGTAGCTGTTTTGTTAGCATCACGCATTGTCGCTATACCCGAAAATCTTTTCTTGAATGCTTCCGTTTCGTACATTTCAAATTTTGCTTGAGCGGCAGTAAAAGTTGGGTCTGCTAAAAATCTTTGTTCAGCCCAATTCGCTAGTTCCAGTGCTGTTGTATTATCCAACCCAATAGAAAGAAGCATACTCGTGAAACTTTCCATTAAAGTTGCTTGTAAAAGCTCTGTCTTCTCGAAGTTGTCTTCGGAGTCTTCGCCATCAAGACGGTCGCCGTCGTCGTTGTCGCCGTCTTCGCCGTCTTCGCCCCGTGCGGCTACCTGCTGGTCACTAAAGGTAGCAGTTCTACTACTATAGGTGTAACCTTTTTCTATAATATCAGCCAGTGTTGTTTTAGCATCAGCACCAGTCTGCTTCTTAATTTCAGCTTCGTAGTTATCTTTTGTAATACCACCGATACGTTCGGTATCTGCGATACCTGCTTCTGTGGCTATACGTCGAGCTACTATATCCCAATCAACATCAGCTAAAGTAAATTCTTTTTCGTCAGCCATTTAAGCTCCTAATTCCTGCGCCAATGTACGGAAGATATCTCCCATAGGCATACTGTAATTAGCAGACGATTTAAAATTAGGATGAAGTCTCGCCCAGTCCCGTGTTTCTTTCATGTTCATAAACCGTTCTTCACCTTCCTCACCTACAATAAAATCTTCTAAGCTGTCACCGAAAAGATCTGTCATGCTTATTTCATTCCTAGTTGTATCCCAAAGACTAGCGATTCTTTGCTGATATGGATTAAGGTGGCTTTGAAGAGTTGACATTGCTTGGGTACTTATAGCCCCATCAGCATCGAATGATAATTCTGACCCCATGATTCGTCTAAGAATTGGTGAGTCTTCCAAGAAAGGGAACTGATCTGCAACCCTTGTTGTAATAACATCGTATGCAAAATTTAATCCGAAATCTTCTCTCTTTATACCAATAACTAAATCCCATAAATCTTCTTCAGGGATGTGAACAAAATTAGCTCGTGCTACAGAATTCAACTCGTTGTATAAATCTTGTAGCTGGCCAGCGCCTATATCTAGACTGCCTTCTTCAGTATCTAGAGTACGTTTTTCAAGAAATTTATTCTCAATGTATCTAGAAGCGACATTATCATCAAGAGAAACAGCCGCTCCTTGCATTGGAACTATGCTCGCTTCGTAAATAACATCAGTAACAAATTCGTCTGTCACATCAACTGTTAAATTACCTAACGAATCTCTGAAACCAAGGTCGCGTAGAGTCTCTTCAATGTATGTTCTTGTTGTTTCTACAAGTTTTTTGTATTCGCCTAAAGGAGCCATCCCATAACGCATCTCTTGAAGAGCTATCCAAGCGTTAGTTTGGTCGTCATACCATTGTTCTTGAGATAAAGCTTTAAGGAACTCTTCTTCTATAAGATCAGGACTGTAACCCTTAGCGCTTTTTTCTTTAGCTATAATCGCCTGTTCCTCAATAAATGCTTTAGCTAATTTAGCGATAGGTGAATTAGGGTCTTCCTCTGTCCATTCATCCAACCATGTCAATCCGAGAATATGTTCATCCGCATCATAATCTGATGGAACATACTCTGCTGGTGGTTGGTTAGGGTAATAGCCGGTACTCATAAGATTATCCTAACATCTTTTCAGTATCTAAATCATATTGTTCTTTAGCCTTAGTAAGCAAATCATCCAACTCAGATATCCTTTGGAGATTGGCATCGCTTATTTTATCAAGTTTAAATAACTCAGGCTTAGATAAATTCTTTATACGTTGACGATACTCGGCAACAACTTTGTCATTAAAAGACCATTGTTGAGTTTCAAGCTCATGTGCTATTGCTCTGCGCTCTTCAAACCATCCTCTTTCTCCAAAGAATTCTGGTTCTTTGGCCTTAGGAACAACGTGTTTAGCAGTAGGCTCGATGCCGTGTTGTAAATATATTTGCATCTCTTCGTATGACCACTCTGACATAGGAGGACGTTTTGGTTTAAGACCACTCGGAGTCATACGATCTAATGGACTAATCTGTTTACGATCAAAAACATAAACTTTGTTACCAACTATTAAACTATCATAACCCCAGTCTTGTAGCTGAGATTGAGTTATACCTGCTGTATGCCCACTATGAGTTAATTGATCTTCAGCAAAATAGGCAGGGTTCTTAATCTCAAGCTTTGCTGACCTTAAACCCAACTCTGCGCCATCTGGAATTATTTCAAACTCGAAACCCAACTCATGGTTAGGTGTGTCATATGCCGCGTAGCTTGCTTTAGTATTGTAATTATAAACAATATCTTCAGATGCTCTTAAACTAGCTGTTGCTTGTATTCTAAGATTCTCAGGGTTTATCCAAACATAAACCAATGCACCACGACCCTCAGCAACACCAAAGTTAGCACCTGATCCCGGTTGTAGCAAAGCATCATATTCTCTTTGCATGCTCTTATGAAACGGAGCGAAAATTTCATCATGTAGTACAGCCCCTCTACCCAAAGAACTGAAAGAACTGAAATTTGGGTCTAGGTTGTATGATGCTCTGACAGACGCTTTAGCTAAATCTGTTACTGAATCTGTAATCAATCCGAATTCACTCATACCCCATAAAAATTCCATGGGTGTCATATCAGGATCGTTTAATTTATATAGAAGATTACGTCGCTTGATTTCGACAGTCGGATCTAACGTCATATCTAAAAGATTTTTTTCCCAAACTTTTCTTAAATTATCAGGAATCGGAGCAAGTATATCAAGTACACGAGGGTCATCACCAACCCATTTTAAAGAATGAACATACCCATATTCTGGAACATGGCCACGCGCACCCATCGGATGATTTGTAGCATACCCTCTAGCAACTTTTGGATCAGATACTGTGTAAATACCATGACCTAATACTCTGCCTTCAAATTCACCCATACCACCAACACCCCTCGTGAAGGTCCCAGTCATGGCCTGAGATTTGCCGAACCTTGCCGACGCAGACCCTATTTTAATTTCTGAAAACTCTATAGGAGTCCCATGATACAGTGCGGGTATCTTTTTACTTATCGGGCTTGTTTCCTTTATAAGTTTGTCGTAAGAATCATCCCCATACCAGACAGGGCGCTGAAACTGCATCTCTTGTTCATGGGCTAACCTGCCCCTGTTCATAACAATTTCATCATATTCTTTTATACTAGGAGCGCCAAGGTATTCGTTTAAGTCATCGCCTTTATCTAAAGGCACCTTCTTTGGTTTTACACCCTGTAACGTATCTTCCAGAATTTTTTGCACTTCTGCTTGTCTACCTACTGGTTGCCACTCTTTAATGATTAGCCCAGTATTGAAATCCACTCCCGGCTGTACTTCAGGATGACCAGCAAGTTTTCTGTACCATGATTCATTTCTAGTAGCGCTACCAAATCCCTCAAAAGGAAACCATTGACCCTCAAATCCTATAGCATTTTGTCCTGATGATTGATACCACAATTCTGTATTCCCATTAGGGTATGTTACTTTAACGAAAGGTCGGTCAGCAGAAATAGCGCCCATATCCAGCCTGCCCATACCTTCCTTAAATGAATAAAGAGGATCAGAGATTTTAATACCATTAACTGTACGTGTAGGAGCTAAACTTGGTAGTTCAACAATGTCATCTATCGCTATTAAAAGAGGACGGTTATTCGTCTTCACCGCTGTTCTTTTCAAACCCTCTCTTACAGCTTTAACAATTTGAGGACCAAGAAGAATAGAAGCTATATCAATAACATCTAATGCCGCGAAAGCAACATCTTCCCAAGTACTCATCCCTGTGAATTCTTTAAAATTCCCTGTTGTAAAAGGATTAGAAGGATATGTTTTTATTCTAGACATAGCCTGTTCATGGTAGTCAGTTTTTTTATCGTACCCTAAAAGATTCGCGCCATGCCCAAATATATCTAGCACTGTTCCAATAGCTTGTGGTATAGGATTTGCCATAGCAAGACCAGTCTTCAGATTAGCGCGCACACTAGGCTTACCTATACTTTCCCATGCATAATCCACTCCCTCTTCTGCATCAATACCTTCCAACAAAGCAACTAGGTTTTCATAATTTAAACCTCCGTCAGTTGTTTCAGCCAACCACATATTCGCGTACCGTACAGTGTCTTCATGCGGTACAACAGTTGGGTCTGGGTAAAGGTTATCTGCTTTCGCTTTTTTCTTACCCTCTATTAATGCCACTCTCAGAAACTCTGAAAGTTCACCAGCTTGTTCTACAAGATTAGCTTGTACACCTAATACGCCTCGACCTATTTCTGCTGGAGAAGGTTGGTATAAATCGTTTTGTGCATAGTCAGTGAACGTCATAGTGATCTATCACCCGTAAGAATCGTCTTGTAATTCCACTGGCCATTCATCAGGAGTACTAAAACTTTTGGGATTCATGTCCTCTGGCATCCCCCAAAACAGCGCGCCTTTCGCCCTACCCCACAAAGCTTTAGCAAAGTCAGACTCTACAGCGCTCTTACCAGCTTTAGCTAAGTCATCCACAATGGTTGCGCCAAAAGGAAAGAGGATAAAACCAAGATCACGATCTCTTTGTAAACCATGTTTAGCTAATTCATGGTCAGATATTTGCTCTATCTCTGAAGGATCAACAATTACAGTGTTCTCATTTAATAATATAGACTCTTTTTCTTTCAACAAAGAAGATAACTCTGGATCTACAGAAGCAAGATGGTTGCGTACCATAGCCCATTCACCCCGTCCCATAGTACCCTTCACTCTAGGTAACCGAGGTCGTCTTTTAGGAGCTACCTGAGCGGATGCACGTAAAATAATTTCTCTAGCTGACAAGCCACGCCACTCTCCTTCTTGCATAAACTCGGTGAATTCATTGGGTACCCTATCTATATGAGGATGTGTGCTTTTCCACGGATCAAAAAAGAAACTATCTCTACCAGCTTTATTAGCTGTTGCACCTCGACTTGGTTCTTGATGTGTAGCCAAATCATTAGCTATTTTTGTGTTGATAACAGGATCAAAAAGAACTGGTCTAGCATATTCTTTCCATTGCTGTTTATTAAGCGGATCGTTGTGGTCAGCTAACTCTTCACCTTCAGGTAAAGTAATGTAACCCAATTCAACAAGATCAGGGAAATGTATCCGATTAATTTGGTACAACCCAAGACTACTACCCCCATCACCAACAGCATGAGCGTTGCCTCCCTGCGATTCTATAAGTGCAGTAGCGGCCATTTCTTCAGCGATGGTTTCATTATCCCATTGGTCAGTTGCAAGATCTAAAATTTGTTTAGGAGTTAAAAAGTTAGACATTTCGCACTTCCAATCCTCTTGCTGAACCGCCGCCAAGTTGGTCTATAGCACGTTTGAGATTATAGTAATTCATTCCTTCTCTGCCAGAATATTTAGCCTGCTCATTGAAGTCTGTCAGGTAATCTGTGGATAACATATCTACTGTTGGATCATAATTTATCGGATCAGATTCATAACGTAAAAATCTTAAAGCATTGTTGCTCATACTTAGAAGATCTTCTGGAGTTACATTCTCATTTCTATCACCAACAGTATTTTGCCAATCATTTAAAGCTTCAGAAAGTATCTGAGGGTTCATTGAAGTTCCCTCGCCCATACGGTTATTAATAAATTTTCTCAATACTGCTGTAGCAACATCCTTTTCATAACTTTCGATATCATCAGCGTATTGCCCAACCCTTGTACCACTTCTGAAGTTCTGTCTACGTAAAGTACCTGCTTCAAGTTCTTCACGTTCTTTCTGGGTTAAAGCCCCAGCTAACATCGCATAATCAAACAAAGCTGAATCTTTATGATTACCGAACTGTAAATGTGCAGTCCAATTTTCATCACCATAATATTCTTTTAACAGAGACTCAACTAAAGCTTGCTCTACTGCATCTCCACCTTGACCAAATAACATTTCTTTCTTATCTGGATCTAACTCTGTCATAGCTAATTGTAAATCTCTTTCAAGTTGCAGAGTCCTACCTTCAGACATACCAGTAATTCCACGGTTAGCCATAACTTGTGTTATTTTAGCTGACGCTTCGCTAACTAATTGTGAACGAACAGTGTCTTCCGGTGTAAGTTCATCTTCTGAAGGAGTTAATTTCACAGCAAGTAAAGTATCTAACACTTTATCTATATGAGGTGTACCATCTGCACCCAAAAATTCAGTATAACCTCGTGGATCATCACCTCTCATTGCCGCATCAGCCACATGTCTATTGTATAAATCCATACCAACAGCATTAACTTCCATTTGGAATTCTTGTAATGCTCTTTCAAGAGGGAAGTATGCGGACTCCCCAACACCTTCTAACAAATTCTCTCCCCATTTAAGAGGTGGTTTATCTAAATAACCCCATGCGAGCATCTTTTGTTGAAGTAAAGTAATTTCGTTAAAAGACATTTGAGCTAATGCGCCCCTCATTCTCATCGGCCCTAATGATCCGTTAGGGAAAAGATCATTTAATGTCTGAACATCTCCGAACGGTGTTCCATCATAACTTTGAATAAGCCCTGAGAGTGGAGCGGATCCTGCAATCCCATCTTCACCAACCGAGTCAGGCATTATAATCAAATACAAACTTTCATTTGCTATATTTTGGATAGCTTCCCTAGCGAGATGTTCATCAAGATCAGGGAGCGAACCACTACCTATATCATTTAATCTCTGGTCATAGTTCGGTATGTTCCGTGCAGGATCATGCATAAAGTAATCGAACAAAAGATCTATACCTTCAGAACCTTGATGTAAATCAACTACTTTGATATCCCCAATCATTCCTGCATTCTGTGGATTTATCAAAGTCGGACCTAAAGACCGAAGAGAATCTATAAGAGAAGCACCTCCACCAGAAAGCACATGAACACTGTTACCACTTAGATAATTAACTATTTTGTCTGCAATGTTTTGATCTGATAAAGACTGATGGTATATATGTTTTAAAACTTGGTCACCGTTTAAATTTATTACCCCCTCTTGTTGTTTCAAATACGGTGAAGAATCAACATCAGTTGCTTCTG
The DNA here is from genome assembly GCA_002724585.1 of Dehalococcoidia bacterium. Lineage (GTDB taxonomy): Bacteria > Chloroflexota > Dehalococcoidia > Lucifugimonadales > UBA3495 > UBA3495. Next base: position 7,914 of record PBPE01000058.1, read on the forward strand.
CTATCTCGATGTTCTCTTTGTCTTGCTCTTCTATCCGCGAACCAGAAGGGAACAATTCCTTCGATATTTGTTGCGCTCCAGCTAACGCACCAGTTCCCAGAACCGCCCCCACTGCGGCTTGGTTTGGTGTTATAGGAACAGGTGTTTGTATAGGAACACCAGCAGTAGTTCTTGCTCCTCTTGCTCCCATTCCAGCAGTATTAGAACCATAAGGCCCAGCACTGAATTGGTAATTAGGGCTACCTAATCTTCCGGGTTTGAATCCGGCTTTGATACTTTCAGCTACATCGTCTACATGACCGAAACCTGTTTCACGTATAGTCCTACTCGTAGCGGCTCTCCCTGCTACAGGTGCCATGTCATCTATGGCTCTGGTTCTTCCAAGAAGTCTTCCAAGCCATTTGCCTACTGTATTTTTAAGTAATCTACTTCCAATTCTCAGCTTCGCCCCTCCGGGAAATGGGATCGCCATAGCCCACGTTTCACCTATAACACGAGCGCCAGATGTTTCCTCTATATTAGGATCACCTAGTTGAGCGTATACTGCTCCAAGTAAAGCAGGATCAAGATTTTCTATGTATTCAAGAGTTTCTTCTTCTGACATATCAGAAAAATCTATGACCTCATCAGGGGAAATAGCCTGAAGAGCCATCTCTATGTCTTTAATATTATAGTCACTAGGCGTAATATTAGGTGCCTCTCTAGAAACGACAGCAGAAACATAATCGTGGAACCGTTCGCTTGAGTCAGGAGATTGCTCCACATGAATAAAAAAGAATTCTTCAATTTCTTCCGTAGTCATTGAACTGAAATCAACATCAAAACCCTGTACTTTGAAATAGTCTTCAATAGCAACTTCAGTAGCTTCTATTAGTTTTATATACTCTTCTTCATTCATTCTTATACCCTTATTGCATCTAATGACAGATTAATTAAACCGTTATCAAACTTAGCCATCCAAGAATCCCCTATCAATGGAAGAAATACACTGTAATACAATTCATTCAACCAAGGTTTACCATTGACAAAAGCTTCCATATGTTGCATATAAGTAAACTTTAACCTATTTCTTGTATCTGTGGCAGTCCTAGAGTTACGACCAGTCAAATTTCTTAACCTTGTATCCAAATCAACAATGACTGCCATTGCTTTTAAAATGTCATCTTTGCGTCTAGTGTCAGGAACAAGTTCTGGGCTTTGCACAAGAAGACGCATCTCAGCGATACTGTTATCACGCCTTTCGTTTTGGCTTGTCACATGTTGAGCGAAGACTGGATGCGTTCTATCAAAAGCTTCTTTGAAAACTTGCCATTCAAAATCTATAGAACTTGTATCCATACCAAGACCCTTATATTTATATCTCTTTGTTAGATAATCTTGATACGTTTTATGGTAAATACCACTAGCCGCATTGGAATACAATTCTTCTAAGAACTCTTCTGGAGATAAGGTGTATGTAAGAGCTAAATTAAGTTGCCTTGTTTTTGCTTCTGCCGAAAACTCTGTGTCTTCTTCATCAAATTTACGAGGAAGAAAATAAGCTGATGTGTATTTAAAAGTTCCAATAAACTCTGGGTTGTCTGCAATGTACTGATTTGATGCGTCGAACGCTTCTAGAACAGCGTAACTGACCTTCTTTGATTTACCTGTCATAAACGGTGAGTGTTCTAATGGGTTGAATGGTTCACCTGTAAAAGCTTCCACAGCTTCTACCCATAAACCGTATGCTTCTTGGTATGGCACTCCAGTTGACACAATATCTTGGAACAGTTTATTCCATTCCCAACCTTCATGGGTTGTCAGATCAGCCAAAGTAGCTGTATTAGGTCCTAATGCCCACGACAAACTCTGTAAGAGTTGCAGTTGCATAGCCATCATGTCAACCTCATCGTAGAACTTTTCCTTTTCTAAAGGAGTCATGTTCTTTTCTTCAGGCAACCTGCCGTTCATCGCAAGGTAATTCATAACATCTTGTGCGGCTTTGTTTCTAGCCGCACCATTCGCGAACGGTTCCAACTGCATAATTTGTAATGGTCTTGCTATAACAGCAGGAACAACAGCAGACCAAATAGTTTCAGCTATTACTCTCGCTTCATTACCGGCACCATTAATAGGTTCACTAGCAGTTTGGAATCTTCCTCCTACTAGATTTTTTTCAAAAGTTTGTCTGATACTAGGATCTCTATGTGCAAGCAAATTGAGAGGCACAACTAATAGAGGGCCAAATCCGGGGCTACCTATACGTTCTAAATCGTAGCCGGGAATTACATTAATGCTTGTACTTAGCCCTGACTCTAAACTTGCCCGTGTTATAAATCCTAATGGGCCACCAAAGTAGTTACCTATTATTGGGAATTCTTCTGCTAGTTCCAAAGCAAATGTAGTAGCTGTTTCAGATCCGGGGATAACTAAGATTTTGTCGCCTCGTTGGTTTTCCTGAATAAGCCCACCGTTAATACCAGCATTCATAGTGAGATGAACCCTGCGTAACATTAAAGGATTATGATTTATACTCCTACCCATTCTTCTAAGGAACTGATCTTCTGCAAACCAGAAAGGTAGTATTGTTCCTACCATTTCTTGGAATTGTGATCTGATCCGATGGTCATCTATAAATGCACTAGTTAATGTTAAAGCAGTTTTAGTAGCTAAATCTCTATGAGTTTCAAATTGTAAAGCTGACCTTGCAACAAAATCAAAGAACTCATCTACAACTGGCGCGTTTTCTAATCCTCCATAACGTACAGGTAAGCCTGTTTGAACTACACCCTTAACAACCTTGCCCTTACCCGGATCAGTATTAGCAATAGCTTTAAAGATTGGTGGCAACTCTACGCCATCTTGAAGAGCAGTTGTGACATTCTTCTTAAAGCCATTAAAGTTTCTTGTTTCTATATTAAAAGCTATCTTAGAAATAATGTCATCGGGATCAACAGAACGACCCACATAATCAAACTTGATAAACCCTTCTAAACTATCTATTTGTACTTGACCATTAACCTTAGTCACACCTTTAAGCTGTTCTAAATTCTTATATGCATCCGGTGAATGGTTATAAAGATTACGCGCTCCAACAGTTTGAGCTTTAGCAATCGTATAATAATGCTGGAACATAGGTTCACGAACCATCGCGCCGATCATTGGATTTACAACACCATCAAACCAATTACGAAGTAAAGTATTCCATGCCTTACTTATAACTTCTTTCTTAGAACCAGCTTGATTAGTCACAGGGACGAATGTAAGTATTTTCTCTGGTGCTTTTTCCCACCATCCAGCATTCACCGCATTCTCGTGGATTCTCCAAGGGCTGATCTCGGCACCTTTTTCAGTGTTTAAAATCTCTCTGATCCAAGGGTTGAAAGTTTCAAAACCTTGCTCGGATACTGTGCGAACACCACTGGTAAATAAATCTTCTATTTCTAACAAGTTCAGCATAGCTAATTCTTCTGCCGCATTGCGTAAATCATTATGAGTAACTATCTGTTCATCAATAATGTCCCATTCATCTTCGTTATACCAACTGTAATGATCGTTCTCATCTGCGACTCTTAGACTCGCTGTTCGACCATCTTGTTTGTTTTGATATACACGAACTCGATGAGTTAATGGTTCGTTGTCTATCATTTGCACACTTCGCAACCCATCACTATGAGGGTAAAGAAGATGAGGGTTTAACCCTATAATGTTCTCACCTCTCATACCATTGGCACCAAAATCTAAAGCTGATTGTGGTCCTTCTGGCCCCCAACCCCAGAAATTTTCTTGTAATCTGATGTCACCAATGTCTGCTAATTCTTCATAGGTGATTGTTTGGTTCACACCATTCCTAGTTGTAGTAATGGGAGGCCCCTTCAATGATGATCTTCCTCTTACAGCCGCACCAGCATCATTAAATAGTTCTTCTGCGTTTAGTTCTATGCTTCCGATGCGACCGCTTGTTGATGTCTTCGGAGGCCCATCTATATATCTTAAAAGAGAATTATCTAATGACCTTGATACCGCACTTGCGATGGCATCATTAGGACTTGATAAAAGAAGAGGGAAAAAATTAGCGTCACTGTTTTTATAAGCTATTGCAAGGTCGCCATAGATAGAAGGAGTCATACCTGTTACATGAGGCGACATGCTTGGTTGAAGCATACGTGCTACAGCTTCAGCATTATTAGCAGACACACCTATTTGTGTGAATTCAAAAGATAGCCTCTCAACAAAATCATCAAACCATGCTTGGCTAACTGTAACGTCGCTAGTTAAGACACGGCCTAAAGCCACAACAAGATCTTGTGATATGAGAGGAACAAATAAACGAACATGTCCTTCTGGTAAAGGCATACTCAATACATCACCAGCACCATCGAAACTAATGTTTGATCGGTGTGTGCTTATCAATCTTTGTTGTCCTTCAACGGACATCAGATCATTTACAAATGCTTGCTTTGCATTTGCTTTAGTTAATACCCAATCATTAGTTATCTTTGTTACATCTAAATCATGTAATAAGAACGCAATAGGATTTGGATTGGCACCAACTCCGGGTACTGGTTCAAGAAATTTCCTAACTGTTTGTTTAATATTGTCAGGCATAGCATCTATAAACTCTTCGATAGCTCCAAGCTTTGTAGCCATCTCATCTGCTTTTTCAACTGTGTCTATATTTTTAATAGCGACTATATCAAACGCCTCATCAAGTGACCGTAAAGCATCTCTGTGATGGTCATGGAAGTATTTATAAATAACAGCCGCGTTTGTTTCTCCCTCTCTAACGGGAAGACCAAGCGCACGAACTAACTCACCGAAAGTGGCCTCTTGTTGAGGTGAGGAATAGTGAGCTATTTGTTTAAGCGCCGCGATGTGTGAAGGATCACCTGACATAACATCTAAGCGTTGTCCGACACCAACGCTTTTATCAACCGAGTACATGTCGTTGGTGCCTATATTAGATGCCCATCTTAATTCTGTTGCACCATAGTTCATAGGTAACTGCAACTCTGGTGTTACACCAAACCCTCCTTGTTTTAGTACAGTGTCGAGGTTTACTTTGTCTGCCGCTATATAGGAATCAAAAGTTCCTAAGATGTGTTTCATTTTTGTATCTATGAAAGTTGGGTTTGTATACATCTCTGCTATATCTAATACACGTTGGTCAAAATTCTTATCTAACTTTCTACCGATCCATTTAGCAATTTGTTGTTTAGTACCAATACCCATTGGCGTGGCAGAATAATGCATTAAAGCTGAAAGCTTTTGAGCTTCCGCTTCAGCCCATTCAAAAGCCATTCGTGAAAAGGAACCAAGTCCTTTTTGTTTATGTAATATTCTTTCTCTGGTTGATTTAAATAATAAATGTTTTTGTTCATCAGATAAGAAACGCCACTTATGACCTGACTTTTCTATTGATTCAATTATCGCTTTCCTTGTAATAGCGTAATCACCTACACCAGCCACTTCATTTATTGAACGCCATATACGTGAGAACGGTTTCCATATCAAAGCTGTTTGAGTTTCAGGTTCTATATTCTGCCAAATTTTTCTACCGTATTCGTCCCACACTTTGCGTCTACCTGCGGCAACTTGCGCCGCTTTTTGAGCTTGCCATTGTCTTGGCCCTTCACGCCACATGAATGAAGCAAGCTCTTCACCACCGTTACGAGCAACGTAACCTAATCGTAATAGAACTGCTGGTCGCCATGTACGAGACATGAACTTGTCAATCTTTGGAAGCCATGAACCCCAACCAAGATTTCTGTAAAGAGCCATGTACCTTGATACTGCTCCCAACTCTCGGTAATTAGGAATTATGTTTGTTGTAGTTAAGTGTCCTGTATATGCTTCACCTGCGATGATACCCCGTCGACGTTCAAGTCCTTGTATGCCGATAGCTTCATCAGCAAAATTCGCATACCGTTGATGTCCATATCTTATGAACCTTTGGATAAACTCTTGGACATCCCGACCGCCATGTAGAAGAGCGCCACTTCGCCCTATGAAATCTAAAAAGAATTCGCTTTGTACAAGCCAGCGTTCAGAATCATTGCCCATTATAAATGTACGAATATAGTTATCTATTCTCGTTCTAGACATCCCTGCCATGACACCCATATCAACAAGAGCAGTAAATTCTGAGATAGCTGTATTAGCATCTGTAACATCAAGAAGACTATTTCTTGGTGTGTATGTTAATAGTTTTTCAGCGAAACGTGCAGGATAATAAGCCACGCCTACACCAAATGCTTTAACACCCGCAGGTATTAACGAACCGGCACCCACATGATGCAACCTTCCTAGTTCAGCATTTGCACTTCCGGGTGGATGTATTTGATTATGATAATAGTTTTTCGCCGCTTGTACTGGGCCATGAAAAGGTCCTTTAATATTTGCTTTTAATACTAATGAACCGTCACGTATCTCATAACCATTAGCTTGATACCATTTTAATAAAGGATCTAATTCGCCGTCCTCTAAAATAATACGAGCGGCGCTTGTTTCGTGTAATGTTCTAGCTTGTTCTATCGTTGTTAAATCTTCTATACGAATGAGTTCACTTGACTCAATAGTAGGATCATTTAATATCCGAGTAAGCATCTCTTCGTCAATGTCTTTACTGACCTGTATTGATCCAGATTGAATGTCATCCCATAATTTTTTGTGGATGTAATCAGCTTGTCTAGACAGATATGTGGCAGTCATACGTGCGATATCCGCGATGCCTTCATCTGGGAATTTATCAAAATCTAATGTCTTACGAATCCATTTTTTCCCTTTTATCCATTGTGCGCCAAATCCACCAATAGCAGGAAGGAACCTAGCTTCGGGGCTTACGCCTCCCATTTTAGAAGCCAGCATATTCCAGCCTTCTTCATCAGCTAAGAATTCCCAAAAGCCATCGTATTCGGAAAGAGTAGCTCTATGGTCTTTAAGTATTTTAAGATGTCCTTCTGGTAAAACATCACCACCTCGACTAAACGACAATGCATCATCTGATATTGTAAGAACTTCGTTTCTTGCTTTCCGATGCCATGCTTTCATTCCGGGAAGAATCGCAGATATAGCAGGTAAATCCCTTGACAAAGCAGTTATCTGATCCATGCCACCTGTCTCTAAAAAAAACTTTTCGTTTATTTCTGCTTTTAATTGTGCGTTTGTTAACGATGGGTCTTCTCTAAATCTTTTTAATTTATAATCATCTATCAAATCTATTTCTTTAAACGCGGCTTCAATTCTTTCCTGCATACGGTTAATGGCTCTGGCATTAGCCCTAGTACTAATCTTTGTAGCCGCCCATATACGTAACCCTGTCCCATAACCCCTGTTACCAGCATGTAACCATGTTCGTAATTCTTTAGCAGGATTCCAAACTTCACCCGTGACTTTATTTACTACATCTAAAGATGAAAGATTCTTACTGTCGATTGCTTTTTGTACAGTAGCTATTCGTCGCCACATATCAATAGCACCTCTACCAGAATCAGTAGCGCGCACTCCTGCTTTTATTGCTCTCATCCCTTTAATCCAAAATCCTCCAACATAAGTCAGAGGATCTAAAAGAATTTCCGTAGCAAGAGAACCAATAATACCAATAGCTTTTGCAGGTGCAGTTCCGGGGCGTACATCCCACGGTGTTGTCCTATTCCATGCTCTTACTGAAGCCTCAGCAGTAGTTAACCTTCCGCTTTCTAAAGTATTAAAAGCATTCTGTATATCAGGATCATCTAATTTATCAACAAAACTTATAAACGTCTGACGGATTGCTTCAGAATCTTTTCCTTCTGCTAACCCGATTTCTTCAAGCTTGTCATATACACCCTGTAAATCTTTACGCAAAAATATTTTTAGTAACTCTGTTTGATCTCTACCTAAATCAGCAACAACTTTATCAGTAGCAGATTTATAGTAAGAACCATCGTCATACTCAGATTCATCCCATGCTTCTTTCCATTTACGAGGATTAAGAAAATCTGTTCCACCACGTTCTGCTCTATGAGCAATAGAACGTCCGGCGTGTGTAGCGAAACGTGAAGGTTTCATTATGCCGTATTCCCAAATGTTCCGCGCCACTCCACCAGCAAAAAATCCCATAGCTCTAAGTGGAGAAAGCCCTACCTTAACAACAGATCCCATGTGTTCTTCGGGTAGCACTGGTATGTCCCAAGTAAAGATACGTTTTAATAAACCATCTTGTTTTCTTTCACTTGGTAGTTCATAACCAGCACCTCGTAAAAATTTCTGCATCTTTACCGGCAATAAAACAAACTCTGCTTCCTGCATTTGAGTAGGTAATATCTCAAAATTTTCTTTCATTTCATTAAACTGAACTTGATCCATCGCCCCAATGAAATTAGAAAGCATCTCTAAATCACTTGAAGCGCTTTGGACATGTTGAACCATTGAACTAGGTTCTATGTCAAAAAATCTACTCGCTCCTGTAGAGAATAAAAGTTCCATTCTTCTACCATGCACCTCGTCATTAATAGCCGACTGAGCGCTTCTGTCTACAGACATTACCTGCGAAATTTTAGTAGGAGCAAACATTATTGTGGTGCCAATAATTGCGCGGCTGATTCAGCTAGAAGCTGGCTACCCGAAGCTCCTGCCCATCTTGCCACTAATTCTCCTGACACTTGTGTATCGCTAACTAGCGTTGGTTCACTAGCTGTAATCCCAGAACCCGGAGCTAACAAAGGTGTTATTTCTGGCGTAAAAGCAGTTGCTTCTTCTAAAGGGGGAGGAGCATTAACTGGTGCAGGAGGCGTAGGAGTAGCAGTAGGTTCTATTGCCATACCCGGATTACTAAGAGGTATTCCACCTTTATTTGGATCCATACTATCTGCTGTGAGTTGAACGGTTCCGTAATCTCCACCGTGTTCTAATCCTACATTTTTTCTTGTACGTGGCATTATC
>PBPE01000059.1 GCA_002724585.1 Dehalococcoidia bacterium
CTCCTAGGTAGGTAGTGTTGACCTTGATCTTTTCCGGAGGCAGTTCCGTCACTCCCATAGCCATCATCATGGCAAAATCTGACGATTGAGTAGGTGCCCATACCTCGCAGCCGTCCGAAGTAACACTGGCCGTAGCACAAAGCGGTTCCATGGCGAAATGGGCCTGCATGGGGGACTCGTATTCCAGTTCCAGCACCCGAGAGTAATTTCCGTTTGTAATACCTGAATCCACTCGATAGGCTACGGGCACCCCTTTTTTTTGTAAATCGGTACGGAACTGTCGAAAGAAGCTCTTGTCACTTAAGTCCTTATGTCCTCCGGAAGTATGTAATATCAGTTCTTCTGCACCCCTAATCGCGGCCCAGGTGGAATCAGCTACCACTACTGCCTGATCTTCAAGGGGTATAACAGTGATCACACCAGGAACTGCCTTGGCCTTGGTGTCATCTACACTGATGAGTTTTTCCCCAAATATTTTACAGTGCCTGACAGTACCATAAAGCATTCCAGGCAAGTCAACATCCGTACCAAAGATGGCAGTGCCGTTTACCTTATCAGGAGTGTCCCAACGATTTATGGACTTTCCCAAAAGCCTGAAATGCTTCGAATGTTTCAAAATGGGATTTTTGGGAGGATTAAGCCTAGAGGCAAATCCAACGAGTTCACCATAGCCCAGACTAAGCCCGCTTCTAGAGTGCATGATTTTTCCATTGGCTGCTTTGCACTCGGATACGGGCACTTTCCACTGCTGGGAGGCAGCTCTGCGCAGCAATTCCCTTGCTGTCGCACCCAACTTACGAAAGGGCTGATGCCAAGCTCTAATAGAAACACTGCCACCAGTCATTTGAGCATTAAGAGAATTATTAGTCCATTTACTGAAAGTTGGATGCTTGAAATCGGGATGGTGGAGTGTTTCAATGTGTTTAATCTGGGCCATTTCTACCTCCAGCTCCTCAGCAAGCATCATGGCCAGAGTGGTGTGAATTCCTTGCCCCATCTCTGAGCTGGGTACTCCCAGGTGGATAAAACCATCCAGGTCGATTCTTAGGTATGGAGGCATGGCTGATTCAGTGTTCGCTTTTCCCAGTTTAGCTAATCCAGAAAGGCCTAGGGTCAGTCCTCCACCTACAAATGCGGAGGATTTTAAGAAATCTCGTCGTTTTAGCTGGACAATGTTTATAATTCCTCCTTAATTTGCGCAGCGCGGTGTATGGCGGCACGAACCTGGTTGTATGTTCCACAGCGACAAATGTTGGAGATCGCCCGGTCAATGTCTCGATCAGAGGGCTTCGGATTCCTCTCCAATAGTGCCGCTGTTGCCATGATCATGCCCGTCTGACAGTAACCACACTGTGGTACATCCAACTTGATCCAAACCTCCTTTACCGGATGACTGCTGTCCTCAGAAAGCCCTTCTATAGTTGTTACAGACTTGCCTTCTGCTTCTCCCACCGTGATCCCGCAGGAACGAACTGCTCGCCCATTGAGATGAACGGTGCAGGCACCACACTGCTCGATTCCACAACCATATTTTGTACCGTGGAGCTTAAGATGGTCCCGCAGAGCCCAGAGTAGGGGAGTATCTGAGGGGACATCAACCTGATACACCTTGCGGTTTATTTCCAGTGTTGCCATTTTCTCAAAGATTCTACTTAAGAACCAATAATAATTATTAAAAAATTGTAATTAATTACTCACTTAAAATTGTCAAGTTTCTTTTCCCATTCAGGCATTTCAATCTGCGGAACTTTCTGTTCTGTTCCCTCTTTGTTAAAGCCCAAAGTTGATGCTGTGCTTACTCGCTCGAGCTCTTCGGCAGCTCCTGAAGCAAGTTGCCCTGCTGAAATTCTGGAAGAACTTTCGTCATAAGCACTCTTTTTTGAAGAAAACATTTGCCTGAGACGTTCTGCTTCACCAGCCATATTCTGACTAGCAGAGGCATTTTGCTCTACCATTAATGAATTTTCCTGAGTCATCTTATCCATTTCAGCAATTGCTTCATTAACCTGACTAATACCACTTGCGTGTTCAGTGGAAGCTACCTCAATATTTTCCATCATTTCAGAAAAATTAATCACAGCCTTAAGTATTTCTTCCATACTATGATTACTTTTATCTTTCAAAGTCTGTAGCATCTCTTCAGTTTCTTTCTGCATATTGTTCAATGCCTTATCGCTTCCCTCAACAATTTCCCTGCCATTTTCTATGCTCTGCAACTCAAGTTCGACAAGTTTCCCAATTTCTGAAGACGCCTTGGAAGATCGGTGAGCAAGTTTGCGTACCTCAGTTGCAACAACTGCGAATCCTTTGCCGTGTTCACCTGCACGGGCTGCTTCCACTGAAGCATTGAGGGCCAGCAAATTTGTCTGGAAGGCTATATCGTTGATCAAGGTTATTATGCCTGAAATTTTTACTGAGCTCTCTGAAATTGCCGCCATAGCCTCAACTACACTATTATTTGCAGTCTGCAGTTTGGACAAAGTACGCTCGTTGGTTTCAATTGTACGTATTACAGTTTCCTGCAGTTCACGGCGACCTGAATCAACAGTCTCACGTGCGGATCGCACAAGTGTTGAAGCACTCTTTGCGTCTTCTGCATTGCTTAAAACTATGCTGGACATTTGTTCCATGGATGATGCAGTTTCTACAAGAGAAGAACTCTGTCTTTGTGTTCGTTCTGCGAGTTTCCTATTAGCATTGGCAATGTCTCTGGACTCTCGGTCAATCATCAACACCATTTTTCCAACAGGCTTTGTTATAAAGTAATGAAGGACAAATATGATACCAATGCCTCCTATCACCAGAGAAACAATGGTGAAGATCAAAGCTGTGTTTATAAGTTCCCAGCCTAGTGCAGTAAGTTCGTGTTTGCTCCAGACCACTCCTATGAATCCCCCAATTTCATTTCCTGCCAGAAATGCTGGTTTCAGTAAAACTACATTTTGAGGGGAGTCCTGCATTATTGCATTCCCCTTGCTGAGATTATTAAGATTTTTCATAACCATGCTGTTCAGATCGGGAATCTGGTCAGCATTAAGTTTTTCATAGATTTTTTTACCTTCAAGGTCGTATGCTCGCAGCAGTAGCAAATTCTCTTCTGCTGTGGATACAAAGGCCTTTACTTTTTTGTCGATAATTCGGCCATCACCAAGATGAAGTGCAGGTGCCATTTCGTTGGCCATTAGAGCAGTTAGACGATCATGACGTTGAACGAACTGATGTTCAGCAAAATTATTATGCATCCGTATAAGCACATAGGACATGACAGACAGGATAAGAATCCCCCCAATTATAATTACCAGCATAAGCTGACTACTGATGGTAAAACGTTTAAAAAACATGTTAACCCTTCATTCAACTGTTACAGTAATGACCTCCGACATAACGGGAGGGTCGTGTGGTATGTGAGAATAATCACCGAGAACTGCCTGCAAAGTATGCTTACCCGGTGGAAGTTTGATTGTTATTTCAGTTTGCCCCTTATGTAAATGAAGCTGTTTTTTGCTGATGGCTTTATTCTCATTTGGGGGAGGTGCGTTTATTATAAGGTGATGATGCCCTGTATCAGGCCAGTCTGCCAGAGCAGGAGCAATTCCCATTTCACCTGTCAGACCAAACTGAACCAGAAATGGACTTTTCAAGATTTCTCCATCTTTTATATTTATAAAATATACTTTTGTTCCTGGAACTGATGGTGTATCTCCTGCGTAAATTACAGTTACCGCAATGAACAAACCAAGAATTTTTATTTTAGTAATTTTTATTAGAGATTTGATTAACGACTCATTCATAAAATTTTCCATTTAAATCATTTTTAATTTAATTTCAAACAAACTTCAATAACCTCTGCTGACAAAAAAGGTTATGGGTTTATTTCCCGAACTTTTTAGAATCAACGTTACTTTTAAATCTCATTATTGTTAAACTACTGATCCCCTTTTTATTATAATCTGCTGAGAAATCTTACAATCAATAATTCAGCTTAAAATCAATATGAACAATATGAGGCTTATTCAACTTAACTCAATCAAGCGCTTTGAAATTCCTACTAGATTAAGGACTTCATCCACAGCGCCATTTTCCAAAGCTTTTCGCGGCATTCCATATACCACGCACGACTCTTCATCCTGTGCCAAAGTGTGAGATCCTGCATCATGCATTTCAACCATTCCTTTTGCTCCATCATCTCCCATACCAGTAAGGATCACCCCGATTGAGTTTGATCCAGCCAGGTTGGCAACTGAACGGAAGAGGACATCAACTGATGGGCGATGCCTGTTCACTAGCTCGCCGTCGTTCATAGTAACTGAGTATCCATTTCCATCAAGCTTTAACATCATGTGCTGATCTCCCGGTGAAACCAACACCTTTCCACGCTCTACTTTTTCTCCTTCACACGCTTCGCAAACTTTCAAACGGCAATCCTTATCCAGGCTTTCTGAAAAAGACTTTGTGAATGCCTTGGGCATGTGCTGTACAATTACAATCCCCGGCATATCTGCAGGCAGAGGGGTTAGGAGTTCCCTTAATGCTATAGTCCCTCCAGTTGATGCTCCTATGGCAATCAAGGATTCCTGACCTTTATTTTTAGAAACTGAGGAACTCGCAGGAAGAATTGCGTCAGCACTGAGTTTTTTAGGAGGTGTAAGGTAACGTTGGTGTGCAGTCTTTAACCTGGCCTGGGCAGCAGCTTTAATCTTATCGCAGATTTGGATGGAAATTTCTTCAAGTCCTTCTCTGACATCCAGCTTGGGCTTTTCCACAATATCAACTGCACCAAGTTCAAGACTGCGTAGTGCTTCCTGACTGCCTTTAGTCGTCAAGGCACTTACCATTACTACAGGCATGGGATTTGATTTCATCAGCCGCTCAAGAAATGTAAGACCGTCCATCCGCGGCATCTGTACATCAAGACTCAGAACATCAGGTTTCAATTCATCAATTTTTTTGAGTGCAATCAGCGCGTCTGGAGCCGCACCTACGACTTCAAGTTCCGGATCAGAAGAGTAGATCCCTTTGAGAGTTTGCCTTACCACAGCAGAATCGTCGATGATCAGAACCTTGTAGGGAGGCACAGGTTTTTCAGCCATTTTCAAAGTTCCATCAATGATTCGAATTGTGATTTTGACAGCAGGTGGTCAATATCCATCAGGATAACCATCTCATCCTTTGTTTTGGCAACTCCCTTAATAAACTTTGTGTCCACATGTACGGCCATTTCCGAAGTTTCCTGAATATCCTCCTCCTTGACGAAAATCACATCTGCCACCGAATCAACGATTAAACCGATATTTTTTTCTTCAACCTGAACAATGATGATTACCGAATATTCATTCAGTTCCTCACTAGCCATTCCGAATTTTTTTCGCAAATCCATTACTGGAATAACCAGCCCACGCAGATTGAACATACCTACAATGAAATCAGGCATACCAGGTATTTTAGTCAACCCTTCGGGGTAGCTGATCAATTCACGTACAGCTAGAATTTCCAAACCGTACTTTTCTTTACCAAGTATGAAAGTTATGAGCTGAGCTCCTTCATTGTGAGTTACTTCAAGGTTCATCTCTTCCATCTCTTCATCTGAAAGATTTACACTTCCAATAAAGTTATTGTTCATACCATTTCCCATTCTACACTCCAGAATCTTTGTTTAGTTTAAAAGGCTGGGAACATCAAGGATAAACGACACTCTTCCATCTCCCAATATGGTAGCTCCGGCAATTCCAGGAATTTGAATGAAGTTGTCTTCCAGGCTCTTGATGACCACGGGCCTCTGATCTACAATTTCATCAACCAAAAGACACTGTTTTC
>PBPE01000060.1 GCA_002724585.1 Dehalococcoidia bacterium
ATGACGAAACTTATCAGCAATGGAAAGACTCCATGGCTCATTCTATGATGTTCATAGATCCTAAACTGAGAGAGCACCTTTTGGATAGGCATGATGCTATTGGCCCAATTGCCCAATACAAAGATTTGGTTGCGATTGATAAATTTGATGTTAGCGACAGAATCACTGAACTAAAAACACCTCTATTATTAATACGAGGGGTGGATGATCCCGGGAAACCACCCGAATATGAACTCGAAATTCACAATGCTGTTCCTGGTTCGGTATATCTAAAATTGGAGAATTCAGGTCATTTCCCTATGGCGGAAAGGCCTGAAGTTGTCAATTTAGAAATAGAGCAGTTTTTGGCTAATATCAAATAATCGAATGCTGCCCCCTTGGCTTGACTCTACTCTGGCCTGATAGTATATTCGCCCACGTCTTTCTGATTAGTTTATTTTTGGACGGTGCGGTTTGGTTATATCTAAAGTGGAGGCAAGCTGTCTCAAAGTTCCTATAAAAACTCCTTATTCTGGTGAGCCTCGCAATGTTGGTATGGTCTTAGTCCGGATAGATACGGATGACGGTATTACCGGATATGGAATCGCTCGTGATTTAGAACGCTTTGGGACTAGGGAGTTAATAAATAGAGATGTAGCTCCGTTCCTGGTAGGTCGCGATCCTTTGTTTATAGAAGAGATATGGGCTGACGCATCAGAGGAAATTACTGCCACATACAAAGCACGCATGGGAGTTGTAGGGCGCGCCATTAGCGCTTGCGACATTGCTCTGTGGGATATCAAAGGTAAGTTTCTGGACCAGCCGATTTACAAACTGCTTGGCGGAGCTCGTCAAGATTCGGTCCCAGTTTACATAACGTGCGGTTTCAACATTTTTGATATTGATGAGGTAGTGGGGATTTCAGTGAAAATGGCTCAAGAGGGCCATCCATATCTTAAGTATCAAGTAGTGGCAGCAGACCGCGGCAATGATGTTTCTGTGGATGTAGAACGTCTCCAAGCGATTCGACATGCTGTGGGGAATGATATTAAGCTAATAATCGACGGTAACGCACGATTTGACCTAAATCATTCTAGGGAATTT
This sequence comes from Dehalococcoidia bacterium, assembly GCA_002724585.1. GTDB lineage: Bacteria > Chloroflexota > Dehalococcoidia > Lucifugimonadales > UBA3495 > UBA3495. The sequence goes on from PBPE01000060.1 coordinate 1,084, forward strand.
GTAAGAAGGATTGAGTCGTTGAACATAAGCTGTTTTGACCACTCGGTTTATACGAGGGATGTACGATTGATGTTAGAGCTTCGTAAACACACATCTATTCCTTTAGCTGCTCGGGCTTTTACTGAAAGCCCTTGGGATAACAGAGAGATGATAGTGAGCGGAGCTGTAGATATTATGCATGCGAATGTTATGGACGGAGGAGGCTATACTACCTGCGTCAAAATAGCTCATATGGCCGAATTGTTTCATCTGCCGTTTGCAACAGGAGGCGGGTGGCAGATTCATAACGGGCATCTCATTGCGGGTATAGCAAATGGTTGGCTGAGCGAGGTGCACCTTATATTTAACGAAGCGTATAACGCTCTACTTATAGATCCGCCAAAGGTTGAAAACGGCAGATTGTACTTCTCTAAGAAACCTGGTTTGGGAATCGAGTTTAATCCGGATGCTATTGTAGAATTTCAAGACCCGTAACCTATCCAGTTTATGTTCATAATCATATTAGTCTGAAGTAAATAGGTGCTTCGGATTCGATGATAGTTAAAGGAGACAGTCAATTGGCTACTGATTTCACACATCTGCAGCGTAGGCTTATCGAAATGGCGGGCGATAAATCAGAGGAATGGAAGTGGTCATCTTGCGGTCTATGGAGTGATCATCAGAGTTTGCCTGTATTTATTCATTCAGATGGATATTTACCCAGCACCAATAAGGCAAGGATATTGGTTTTAGTGTCTGCTGACGACACCCTTAAATCATTGTCTATCTCGGAAGATGTGTTTGGGTGCTACATGAAACATCCGGATCAAGACAAAATTGCTCTGACTCTGATACCTGTTACTGACTTAAATGATGATTCTGATTCTGTTAGTACAATTAGCCAAGGATATCCTCCTGCTCGACCCTTTTACCAAGATACAAGTGGTACTCAGAAACAGTATTTATGGAGATGGATAACATTTAATGCTCCTGATTTGATATTGGAAGTATGTCCAGGAGATTCTGTGAGGTGGCAAGCTAATGGAGCGATAAGTGATTTGCCCCTTACTGTAGGTGCTACTCGTATACCTGTAGATGACTCTTTGTTAGCAGCCATCGGAATCGAAAATATAGATGCGCCAGGCACAATACCTGGTTTGCGGTTGTCAGCAGATGGTTCTAATGTGGCATTAGAAATTAATCGCCTTCTTGATGTAGTCGGTAAAACAAGAGGTTGGAAATCATCACGAGCGCGTATCGAACTAACCCGTAGAAGAGACCGTAGTTATTTGGAAATCGCTCGGTCGTTAGCGGAACACTACGGGCATGATTTAGATGTAATGGTTTATACGAAAGGCGTAGCGATAAGTGGAAGATTATTGCTTGCTGAGCGTTTGGCGAAAGACAAGGATATTTTGGAGGATCTGGACTCAATCATAGCCCCATTCATATCTGGGAATATCGATTATTTTGGCGACAACCCCGGGAGTGCTTCTATCGGGGGCATAGTTTGGGCTTATGATTTGGCTAGAATCAGGCAAGATTCCCGAGGTAAAGATTTGATTATTAAAGCAGCAGAATTGTTTGAAGCTAATGGTTCGGGATCTCCTCCTAAGTGTACTGATCCGGCATTCAGGGTTGAGGATATGTTTAATTGTAATACTATCTTGGGCAGGGCTTATAGCCTTATTGAAGACCCGAAATATTTAAATATAATGTCTGATCTGCTACTTGATGCGGGGACTCAGCAGAAAAATGGATTGTTTTTTCACGCTCGCGGAGTACCGTATTACTGGGGACGAGGTAATGGATTCGCGGCTATGGGGTTTGCTGAAAGCCTGACTTACATGCCAGAGGATTATCCGACTCGGAATAAACTGATAGATATTCATGTAAACCATCTCGCTGCTTTGAGGAATTTGCAACAACTATCGGGGATGTATTGGCAAATTCTAGATTTGCCAGGGTCTTATCAGGAATTCACTTGCACTTGTATGATTGGTTATGCTATGGCCAGAGGGATTAGGTTAGGGTGGCTGGACCCTAGTTACACTGAATCCGTAAATCTGGCATGGCAAGGTGTTTCAGAAAGAATTGATGATGCCGGTAATGTGGTGGATGCTTGTGTGAGTACAGGTGTTCAAAATAGTGTTGAGGAATATTTATTGCGGGAAGCTATTTTGGGGCCAGATGACAGGAGCGGAGCATTGGCGCTGTGGTTTGCACTGGAGATGCAGCAGATGGATGATTATTTAGGAAAACAAGTGGCCTGATGAAATATGGATTTACTGTCCCTAGTAGAGGTCCTCTAGCTACTCCCGAAAGTATCGTGACTATTGCTAAAAAAGGTGAATCGTTAGGATTTGATTCCATATCACTTGGTGATCATATTTTGGTTCCCAGAACTATCGAATCCAGTTACCCGTATACCGATAGTGGTGAATACCCAGGCAGTGCAAACGGATCATCTCTGGAGCAATTGAGCGTTTTGTCTTTTCTAGCCGGTCAGACAAGCAATATCAGGCTTTCTACCAGTGTTATGGTGGTGCCCCATAGGAATCCACTAGTCGCTGCCAAATCTTTAGCCACAATCGATGTATTATCTCGAGGGCGACTTGTGGTAGGCGTTGGCACAGGTTGGATGCGGGAAGAATTTGAAGCTCTAGGGGTGCAACCGTTTGACGAAAGAGGGGCAGTCACTGATGACTATATACAGGCCATGAAAGAGTTGTGGACCAGCTCTTCACCTTCGTATAACGGTAGATACTGTTCTTTCAAAGATATCAGCTTTTTACCTAAACCTCTGCAAAAACCACATCCTCCTCTATGGGTCGGTGGTGAAAGTAAAAGAGCTATCCGGCGTGCCGCTAGATTTTGTGACGGTTGGTGCCCGATTGACGTAAACCCACAGTTTCCACTGAACTCACCAGAAAGATTATCTATTGCGATGGAAGAATTGCGTTTGTACGCTGATGAAGCGGAGCGATCAGCAGATGATATCGAAGTTATATATCGGACACACAGGTTAGAACTTTCAGCAACGACCACGAATTCTTCCAACCGGCAGCAATTTAGTGGCGATTCTAATCAAATCGCGGGAGATATTAGCAGGTATAGGGATATCGGGGTTAATAATCTTATGGTCGATTTGGCCAGAGTGGCTACTGATCTCGAGGATATGCTGTGTAAAATGGAAGATTTTGCTGAAAAAGTCTGGCCTAAAGTATGATTATGCGGATAGAAGATCGCGCAACTTCCAGATAAGTTTTGTTATAGAACTAGCTTCGGCCCCTGATATTCCGGACTCTAGGTAAATCTCCAAATCATCAAGGGAGTCTCGGTAGTTGCCCAATTGAAAATTTACTATTCCTCTGTCGCGTCTTTCCGAAAGGGCTTCAGGATTTACCTCCAATAATAAATCCATTATGTGTTGCGCTTCGCTGTAGCAACTTTCCTTCAAATATATTGATTTAAGATTACGCAACATCCTCGCTAGAAATTCGTGATTAGTTAGAGGGGTCAAGTAACTGTCCTTCCACGGGAGGCTTCCTTGTGTTATAGACTTAACTCGCTCAATGCATTCTTCTTTAGAGAGCAAGATTCCTCCGTGGAAAGGGTCAATGAACAAGTCCGTTATTTCGGAGTGCTGGATTACTATATGTCCTGGCATGCCAATGCTGACTAGGTCTATTGATAGTCGTTTGGACACCTCCATACATAAGAGCGATAAAGTAATTGGTATTCCCAATCTAGTAGCGAGCACTTCATTTAGATAACTGTTTTTGGGATTGTAATAATCCTGATCATTTCCGCGAAACCCAATCTCCTCAAATAAATAAGTATTGATTGCATTTATCTTTTGCAAAGGGTCGCTATTTTGTGACATACGTGTTTCCGCGACTGAAGCTAGTGAATCGAAAAGTCTCAGTTCTCGCTTTATATCTAAATCAGTATATTTATGCTTGGATATGATTAATGCAGCGAGTCCTAGATCAATCTGATTATCTGGCACTGATACCGCTTGTCTAAAATCGACTACGATGCTACTGCATTCGGGAGACATTGTACTTTACTCTACTGCCCTTACGGGGGGGTAACTGTCTTGCTCGATTTTTATGGAATCTTCTCTTCCGGCAATGTCTCGCGTTTCATTAGTGTCTTTGTTACAGGTGGGACACCAGGTCATCTCGTCAGTAATCAGCCGCATATTATCTTTTTTGACACTAATAGTCTCAATTTCCGTATTGCATTCCTTGCAGGACCGTATAACGTTGACTTCATTAATAGGCATTGAAATGTGAATCCTTAATTTGTTAGTAGTGAATCAAATATATTTTTGTTGAATCCGGACTGAGTCTATTCGGGTGATCAAGGAGTGTCAATAAGTGTCATTTCTATACTTATTTTATCGATTGAGTGGTTTTGGCATCAACTATTTATGGCTACAGTTATAATCAATATTGGCAAGGATGTGCTGGAGGGGTATAGTACCTTTAATCCTTAGTAAAACAAAAACTGGTATGCGGGAGATCTTTCATGGCTAAGCCGATAAGAGTTGGACATCTGGTTCTTAATGTAAAAAATTTGGACGAATCTACCAAGTTTTATACAGATATACTAGGATTTGAAATAGCGTTACAGAGGCCAAATGGTACTTTTTTGACTTGTGGGAAAATTCATCATGACTTAGCATTATTTCAGGCTCCAGAGGGTGCCCTCCCTGTGACGCAGGGGCAATTAGGATTGAATCATTTTGCCGTGCAAGTCGAGGATATAAGTGATTTGAAAGAAGTTTATAATGAGCTGAAAGACTCTGGAGCGTCAATGGATAGCAATACTGATCATGGTATGACTTCGAGTATTTATTTCTTTGATCCAGATGGCAACAAAATAGAGTTTTTCTGTAATAATACTGATACTGCTTCCGAGGGTTTGGACTTAATGCGTTCTCCGGATAGAGTTAATAAAGAATTAGTCTTGGATTAGGACAAAATTTCATTGCGCACATAAAGAAATGGCCTGACTATGTCAGGCCATTTCTACTTTGGTGGTAAGTTTTGTTACTTTAAGTAACGGCCATAGAAATCAAAAACTTTTTCCCATCCCTCGACGGCAGCGTGCTGCCTATAACTGGGGCGGTCGACGGCAAAGAATCCATGTCCGGCTCCATCCCATCTGTGGAATTCATAATTCTTATTATGTTTCTTGAGTTCCTCTTCAGTCTTGTCTACGTCTTCAGGAGATGGCCTTGCGTCTTCGTTACCAAATAAGCCAAGGATTGGGCATGCCATATCTTTTGTATATTCAATAGGAGCAACAGGTTGTCTTTCAGTTAATTCTTCTGGCGGGCAAATTACACCGCCTCCCCAACAGTCTACAGCTGCATCAATCCCCGATACTGTGCAGGCGGCTAGGTAAACTTGTCGCCCACCTGAGCAAAATCCAATAATGCCAACTTTGCCATTGTGATAAGGTAACGATCTCATGTACGAGATGGCCCCTGCTACATCTCCCATTGTTCTTGCATCTGGCATTCCGCCAGCCTCTCTGACACTATTGCTATTATCGACAGAGTTCCCTTTGCCTTCTCTGAAATGAAGGTTTGGTGATATGCAAGCATAACCGTTGTATGCAAATTTCCTAGCCATTTCTTTTGATGCTTCATCCCAACCTGGCATGTGATGAAATAGTACTACTCCTGGATGCGGGCCTGCACCTAATGGGCGTGCTAAGTAAGCATCAATTTGGTCACCCTCGTGGCCATTGATATTAACTGTTTCTGCTATTAATCCCTCGTATGGCATGTCTACCTCCTGTGTTGTATTAGCAATTATTTCTGTGTGGATATGCCTAGGGATTGAGATTACTACTGGTGACAGTACGTGTCAAATGGAGTTCAGCATGCACATAATTACTTTTCATAAACTGTATTTCCACCAACTATCGTACGCTCTACAGTAATGTCCTTTATAGTATGTGGATCCACAGCGTTGGGGTCCTTGTCTAAAATGACCAGATCCGCTAATTTGCCTTCTGTTATGGATCCCTTAATATTTTCTTCAAATGAAGCATATGCTCCATTCAGGGTGTAAAGTTTTAGTGCGTCTTCAACACTAATTTTTTGTTCAGGGCCCCATGTTTTTCCGCTACTGTCGGTTCTAGTTACACAGCTTTGTATTCCAAGTAAGGGTTCAAAAGGGCCAGGAGGGTAATCAGTAGCACCCGTAGATGTTATTCCGTAGTCGAGAAAGGATTTCTGGGCAAACATCCATTTAAGGCGTTCTTCCCCGAAGAATGGCATCTTTTCACCATGGTGATATACGTACGTGCAGAAAGGTGTGGCAATCGTACTGGATTCTTGCATCTTCCTAAGAATATCTGGATTAACGAGAGAGCAATGCTCTATTCGATGGCGTGGGTCCGTGCGAGGATTTAGCTTTTGGGCTTTTATGTACGCGTCGACAACCATATCTATCGTCAGGTCACCGTTTGCATGTATGCATACTTGG
>PBPE01000061.1 GCA_002724585.1 Dehalococcoidia bacterium
AGATCTGATGACTCAGGCAGTTGAGATGTACCTAAAGGGCGAGGATGAGCGTTTAGTCAAAGGTTCTAGTTTCGATGGGAAACTTTATACAGATCAGAAGTATGAGGTTTTAGGCGCATTCGGTGGCCAACGGTTTGATGCTGACTTAGAAACTATTCGTGGAAAAGACAAAGCTACATTTTTGGTAAGTGAACAGACTAGTGGTTTTGGGAGCACTATATCTCAGAATTAGACTGTAGATGAAATGTTAGGAGGATAGAATGTCTGAATCAGTCGATATTCCCCTTATGGCCCACTTAATGCGAAGAGCTGGTTTTGGAGCAAGACGCGACGAACTTGAAAACTATTGTGGGCTGGGATATGCGGAGACAGTTGAATGGTTGCTTCATCCTAGTGAAGATAATGGCCTAGATGAGGACATCGTTACTAGATACTATATCGATATAGATGATCTACGTAATGCAGACCCTACCAATGCTTGGTGGTTGTACCGCATGGTCAACACTAACAATCCATTAGAAGAGAAGATGGCTTTATTCTGGCATGGCTTATTTGCTACGGCATATGAAAAGGTCGAGAATGGTCGGGCTACTGCTGAGCAGATAGATATGTTCAGAAGGCATTGCTTAGGGAACTTTAGGACTATTCTGTTGGAGTTGTCGCGAGACCCTGCAATGATTATCTGGTTAGACAACAATACTAATCATAAAGGTGCTCCAAACGAGAATTATGGGAGAGAACTTCTGGAACTGTTTGCTATGGGTGTAGGAAACTATACAGAAGAAGATGTTAAGGATTGTGCTCGCGCTTTCACAGGATGGACGATAGCTAATTTTAATGCTAGATATCCCTGGGGACCGTTCCCAATGGAATTTGAATATAGGCCTGAGGACCATGATGACGATGATAAAACGTTTCTTGGAGAAACTGGTCGTTTTAATGGCGAAGACATTATAGATATAGTTTCTAGGCATCCTGCTACAGGTAGGTTCATAGCAGAAAAACTATATCATTTCTTTGTTTCAGACGATCCTGCTCCAGAGTCTGCTGTGACCCAATTGTCTCAAGAATATATGAATTCTAATTACGATATCCGGTCAGTTATGAGAGTTTTGTTGAACTCTGATTTCTTCAAACAGGCACTTTATGAAAAGGTGAAAAGCCCTGCAGAAGTAGTAGCTAGCATTGTCCGGTTGGTAGGAGATTATCAAGAGCCTAAACCTGGTTTGATAGATGTAGCTTATGAGTCAAAGTATATGGGTCAAGAACTGTTAAACCCTCCTACAGTAGAAGGTTGGCATACTGGTAAAGAATGGATTGATAGTGGTTCTCTGGTAGGGAGAGTGAATTTTGCGTCCGATCAACTGGGAGATTTGCAGCAAAAGGGTGTCCAAGACATTATAGAGAGGATATCTAAGCAATCAGATCGTATTAGTCCTGATCATCTTGTTGATTCTTGTCTGGATTTGGTGGGACCGCTGGTATTGGAAGATAAGACTAGGAAAACTCTTGTTGAGAAGGCTAGGGTGTTGGGAGACGTCGATTTAGCTCTGGATGGATCTATGGCTGGGCTTGAGGCACGAGTGTCTGAAATGCTTCAATTGATCGTGGCCACACGAGAATTCCAATTTGCATAGGAACGTGTAAGTATAGTTATATGGTGATCACAAACAAACTGGTTAACTATCAATATGATCATACGATAGGTATGGATGACTTTGCTGGTCGAGCATTCCGTAATTTATCTGATCTAGCAGTGTTCGAAAATGGAGTATTGTTCGTACTACAAAGAGGAGAGTCAGTCCATAATAATCCTTCAGTGAAGATATGCACTGTTGATGAAGAGTGGATTGGCGAATTTGGATCGTATGGCCAAGAATCTGGTCAATTAATGTGGCCGTGTGGGATAGCCATCAGTAATGAAGAAGAGATATATGTGACAGATGAATGGAACCAAAAAGTACTAATTTTCGATCTGGAAGGTACATTTGTCTCGGAATGGGGAATTAAAGGTTCGAGTGAAGGAGAATTTGATAGCCCTTCAGGAATTGCGTTTGAACAATCAGGGAATCTTTTATTAGTTGACGCTCGGAATAACCGTATCCAAAGGTATACAAGTAAAGGCGAGTATATCGATACTTTTGGTTCTCAGGGATCTAGATCAGGGGAATTTAATATGCCTTGGGGGGTTGCTGTAAACCGTTCGGGAGAAATTTATATTAGCGATTGGAGAAACGATCGTATACAGAAATTCTCATCGCATGGTGAATATATCCTTGAATGGGGTGAACCCGGTAGTAATCAAGGCGAGTTCAATCGTCCTGCCGGCCTGTGTGTTGATGAGGATGGTTTGGTGTATGTTGCAGATTGGCATAATGATAGAGTTCAGATATTTGATTCTGAAGGCTCTTATCTAGCTGAACTTAACGGTGATGCGACTATGTCAAAGTGGGGAGCGCAGTTACTGGAAGCAAATCCTTTAATGGAAGGGTTTCGGCAAACAGCAAAATATCCTGAGCTTGAAGGCAAATTATTCAGGCCACGATCAGTTCGGTGCGATAAAATGGGCCGCATCTACATAGTGGATTCGTGCAAGGGTCGTCTGCAAATTTATAAAAAGACTTAGATGTAGGTCCACGGGTTTCTATTTATTGTCCCTCCACCATTGGGCGACATCTATAACTCGCTTGAATTCGACGTTGGGATAGCTCTTGATGGTTGATATTAGTCGGTCGAGCATAAGCAATCGTCCTGGTCTGCCAATATATTGGGGGTGCATGGTTAATGTGAACGCCCTACCGTACCTGTACAAACCCTCAAACTCGCGTAACCAGTTGTCATAAACTTCATCTGGTCCTCGCATGGGGCCTAACCGGTTAGCCGACGGCGCGTATACAAAGTTAGGTGCGTCGTCCAGTAGCCAGTGTATAGGGATCTCTACCATGGGATGGTCATTTACTCTTTGGTCTAAGAAGTATGGTGCGTCATCACCCATTAAGCTACTGTCATATATCATCTCGTACTTTTCAAGCAGTGATAATGAACTCGGGCTTAATTCCCAATTCGGAGACCTGTATCCGTGGGGTCTTTGCCCAGTGATTCTTGTAATAGTTTCTATACCCTTTGTAAGGATTTCTTCTTCTTCATTGGGTGTCATGCTGGCTGGAGCCTCATGCATATATCCGTGATGACCTATCTCGTGTCCCCTTGATAATATGTCTAAGACTAGGGATTCATGGGTGTCAGCCACATACCCAGGTATATAGAAACTAGCTTTCACGTCATGATTGTCGAGTATGTCGAGGATCCGTGGCGTGGCGACGCTGGGACCGTATTCGGCCATAGACATTAGACTTGGAAGATTGCCGTAATCAGGGTTTCGTCGTATCCATGATGACACACCGTCTACGTCAAAAGTTAACATAGAGACGCATTTTGTATCCCCAGGCCATATACCTGACATAAGATACCCCCTCTCGCCTAAAATGAAATTATGTAACACAAATTTAACATTATTGTAAATTCTATGTAACAAGTGAATGAGAATATGTATCCTAACTTGAGATATATCAAAGGAGATTATTGACTATGGTAGGAGCAGATATAGCATGGGTGATGGCGTGTTCCGCCCTGGTGTTACTTATGACTCCAGGATTAGCGTTTTTTTATGGCGGCTTAGTTGGCCGTAAGAACGCTGGCGGTACTATTATGCATAGTTTAATGGCAATGGGTGTGGTAAGTATTGTCTGGGTTCTTTGGGGGTATAGTTTGGCGTTTGCCCCTGGCTCCACATTTGTTGGTGGGTTGGATTTCTTCGGATTGGCCGGGGTGAGTGCGGAAGGTAATGCGATTCATGGCCTGACTATACCCGACCAGCTGATGATGATTTTCCAGGCGATGTTCGCTATTATCACTCCAGCTTTGATAACGGGCGCCTTTGCAGAGCGAATGAAGTTTAGCTCGTACTTAATCTTTATTACTTTGTGGGTGACGTTAGTATATGCACCTGTATGTCACTGGGTATGGGGTGGCGGTTTCCTCGGAGATATGGGAGCGTTGGACTTTGCTGGTGGCACAGTAGTACATATTAATTCTGGTATAGCCGCGCTGGCAGCAGCAATTATTTTTAGGAAAAGGTTAGGATTCGGAAGTGATGCGGGTACACCGCATAATGTACCAATGGTCGTGCTAGGCGCTGGATTACTATGGTTCGGATGGTTTGGATTCAACGCGGGAAGTTCGTTGGCTGCAGATGGCTTGGCAGTTAATGCTTTTGTTGTTACTAATACGGCAGCTGCAGCGGCATTATTGACGTGGGTCATAATATCTTGGGTGCAGACTAAGAAAGCGAGTGTAACAGGCGCTGCAACAGGAGCTGTGGCCGGATTAGTTGCCATTACACCTGCCGCGGGATTTGTTGGTGCAATGCCCGCATTGATTATTGGTATCGGAGCAGGCGTGATTTGCTATATAGCTATAGTAGTTTTAGCGAAACTCAAAATAGATGACGCCCTGGCTGTATTTGGAGTTCATGGTATGGGTGGTATCTGGGGTGCAGTGGCCACTGGTTTGTTTGTTGGATGGGGTTATGGGGCCCTTGGTGACGATGTAACAAGAATGGCTCAGGTTAATATCCAACTTATCGCTATTGGTGCGACGATAGCATATTCATTCGTAGTTACAGCTATAATACTGTTAGTTATTAAATTTACTCTTAAGCTAGAAGTTTCTGAGGAAGACGAGAGATCGGGATTGGATGTTTCTCAACATGGTGAAGAAGCTTATATGGCTTAGTTTGTTACCTGTAGTGACTTGCCCCACGAGCAAGTAGATTAAAGGCATATGTCTGGTCAGTGTTTCTTGCTGGCCAGGCATATGGGTTCTTATAACAATGGCATCAGTAGGAAAATTTATGTTAGTACAAGGAGTTTGAGTAATGAGCTATAAAGCTGAATATATTTGGATAGATGGTCAAAAACCCACGGCTAAGCTACGCTCCAAAGGTAAAGTGATAGCTGATGGAGTAGAACCACCAGTTTGGGGTTTTGATGGATCAAGTACAGAACAAGCAGAAGGTCACGCTTCAGACTGTGTATTGAATCCCGTATTTGTTTGCCCTGATCCTGTTCGTGGTGGAGACAATAAGCTAGTTATGTGTGAGGTCTTACTGACCGATATGACTCCTCACCCATCTAACAACAGAGCTGCTTGTGCAGCAGCAGCAGAAAAATATGGTTCTTTCGATACTTGGTTTGGTATTGAACAAGAATACACGTATTTTGATGGTATAAAACCTCTAGGATGGCCTGACAATGGCTTTCCAGCACCTCAGGGCGGTTATTATTGCGGCGTGGGATCAGATGAGGTATTTGGACGGCCGATAGTTGAGGCACATCTAGATGCTTGTATTGAGGCCGGTTTGCAAATAGCTGGGATTAATGGAGAGGTTATGCCTGGACAGTGGGAATTCCAGATTGGTCCAATAGGAGCACCGGCAGTAGCCGATCATCTTTGGGTAGCTCGGTGGCTATTATACCGAATTGCCGAAGAATTTGATGTGAGCGCCACTTTAGATCCCAAGCCAGTCAGAGGTGACTGGAATGGGGCAGGAGCCCACACTAATTTCTCTACTAAGCAGATGCGTGAAGGCTATGACGCTTGTGTCGCTGCCGCGGAAGCTTTGGGAACTAAAGCTGATCTTCATGTGGCTAATTACGGTGACAGGATCGAGGAGAGACTTACAGGACTTCATGAGACCTGTTCGTATAAAGAGTTTAGATATGGGGTCTCCGATAGAGGAGCGTCTGTTCGCATACCTTGGCAAGTAGCGCAGGACAAGAAAGGATATATCGAAGACCGACGTCCGAATGCCAACTG
>PBPE01000062.1 GCA_002724585.1 Dehalococcoidia bacterium
ACCCGCTAGTTGTTAAATGCATTGAAAATATACTGTGGTTTGGAGGTAGTGGGTAATGGGAAGACGCCTACTCAAGGAATTAGACCGGTCATATGGTTTTGACGAAGTAGCCATAGTACCGGGTGATATTACCATTAACCCAGAAATGGCCTCTACTAAAATGAATATCGGCAACTTCACATTTGAAGCTCCGATACTAGCATCGGCAATGGATGGAGCCGTTTCCCCGAAATTCGCTGGATTGATGCACGAAATGGGGGGGTTAGGCGTACTCAACGCCGAAGGCCTATACACTAGATATGAAGATCCATACTCAGTTCTCGAAGAAATCACATCCATGACCCAACCAGAAGTCACAAAGTACCTTCAACAAGTGTATACACAGCCGATCCAGGACCACCTGATCGGCGAACGAGTACAAGAAGTTAAGTCTAGCGGCGCAGTTTGCGCCGTTTCTTTTACCCCTCAGAATACGAAACGAATGAGCCCTATGGCGGTGGAAGCCGGAGCTGATATTATCTTCGTGCAGTCTACAGTGACAACAGCTAGACACATGTCCCGAAGCTACAAAGGTTTGATTTTTTCGGAGCTCATAGAATCACTAAAGGTACCTATAGTAGTAGGCAACTGCGTAAGCTACAACGTGGCTCAAGAACTCATGGAAACCGGCATAGACGGTATTCTTGTTGGAGTAGGACCAGGAGCAGCATGCACAACACGGGAAGTCACCGGCGTAGGTGTACCTCAAGTCACTGCCACGCTAGAATGTGCGGCGGCACGTGAAGATTATTACCAACGCACGGGTAAATACGTAACAGTAATAACAGATGGAGGCTTCCGAACTGGAGGAGATGTTTGCAAAGCATTAGCCAGCGGAGCTGATGGAGTTATGTTGGGGACTCCTTTTGCGCAAACTGAAGAGGCCCCTGGCAGGGGTTACAACTGGGGCATGGCCAATGCAAACCCAGAACTCCCAAGAGGCACCCGAATAAATGTTGGCACCAAAGCTTCAGTGCGACAGATTATGTACGGACCCACATCAGTAACTGATGGCACACAGAACTTTGTAGGCGCTCTGAAAGTAGCTATGGGTATGTGTGGAGCCTACACTATACGAGATTTTCACAAGTCTGATATGATTGTAGCTCCTGCTATTAAGACCGAAGGCAAATATTTCCAGCTGTCTGATTAGCTATATCATTAACAAAACAGGGCTAGACTTTCCGTGGCGACATGTTTAATTTTAGTATTAACATGCCATGAGATGAAGTAGGAGTACGCATTATGGTCTCAAAAGATGGATTTATCCAGATTCTCGATCCATGCCCAGAAGAAATACCTGAACAGAAATCTCTCAGTACCGAATTACCTAGTCTAAAGGGTAAGACTATCGGGCTACTAGAGAACCGGAAATTCCACGCCGATAATTTCCTAAAGGAATTGCAGACTGTACTTGAAAACGATTACGGCGCAGATAAAGTGATCTACGCGACTAAATTCACCTTTAGCCGTCCGTGTGCAGAAGAAACGATTGAATCTCTCATTGAAGACTGTGACGCGATCGTCCATGGCGTTGCTGATTGAGGCTCCTGCACAGCGTGGGGTCTCCACGACACAGTATTAACAGAATCCCAAGGCGTTCCCTCCGTAAGCGTTATAACTAGTTCATTCACTAAAGCAGCTCATACACGAGCTAACGCACTTGGAATGCCTGACACTAGGATAGTAGTATTACCTAGCCCACTACCATCACGTAGCGTATCTGAAGTACAACAGCTAGCACACGACTACGCAGATGAAATAGTTGGGCTACTAACCAAATAACGATGCTCAACACTAAAAACCAAGTGATCATAAAATTAGAAGATTATAATGGCTAATAAAAACGGACTGGGGTCACGAAAAATAGAAATCCCTAATCAATTTGCGTCAGTGCAAGATTACTACGAAGAACAAGGTTGGACAGATGGGCTACCGGTAGTACCGGCTACAGAAGATGCGGTTCGAGAAATGCTTGGACCATTTGGGGAAGATCCATCTATATCTCTCGGTATCATTCAGCCTCGTAACGCCAATGCAACGCTAGAGAAAATAGCTATAAATGCTGTGATGGCAGGTTGTCGACCTGAACACTTTCCTGTACTTGTAGCAGCAGTCAAAGCGATAATGCAACCAGAATTTAACTTGGCGGGATGCCAAGCTACCACAGGTGGAGCTGCACCGGTTGTGATAGTTAACGGTCCAATTGCGGAGCAGCTTGGCATTAACGGCGATGCAGGTTGTTTTGGACCCGGTCACCGCGCTAATGCAACCATAGGGAGGGCATTACGTCTAGTTATACGGAACGTAGCAGGCCTTGTTCCAGGCGAAATGGACAAAGCAACTCTAGCACTTCCGGGACGATACTCATTTTGCTTCTCTGAAAACGAAGCTAGGAGCCCTTGGGAACCACGCCATGTAGAAATGGGACTCCCTATTACAGCAAACATGGTAACAATAACCGCTATCAGAGCTGTATACCCGATAATGGAAACGACCGTGTCGAAGGGGAAGTCAGTACTAAATACCTTGGTCGAAGCCACAAAAGGTGCAGGATTTGCGAATTATTACCAGATAGGTACAGGAGCGCAGATGACCCTCATAGTCTGCCCAGAACATGCTGAAGAGATGCACGCAGATGGTTTATCTAAGAACGACGTCAGACAATTCATATTCCAAAATGCCCGAATGAGGATACGAGATTTAACCGGCCTAGCTCACTACGGCAACCGGAATTGGCCCTCTTGGATAAACGAAGACAACCCAGATACTCTAGTTCCAATGATATCTTCACCCGAAGATGTAGAAGTATTTGTCGCTGGTGGAGACGGCAGACATTCGGCCTGGTTAGCAGGGTGGGGCGTAACAAGGGTCGTGACTGAAGAAATTACTAACTCCTTATAAACAGTAATTCACGTCACCTCCAAAATGCAGTAAATCTGCTCACATATCACAGGAATTTTTTCCTTGGCTCCGAGTATATTAGGCCGAAAGGTTTATGACTCGGGGGTAAATCGCATGACACAAACAAGTCCAATTAAACAATTGCAAACGAAGACATCCGACCAAACATGCCAACACATCTGGATAATCCAACCAGCAACAGGGCCTCTCAGTGAAGGAGTCTGTGAATCCTGTGGAGAGACGAAAGAATTCCAGAATTACATTGAAGCCTCTACATGGAGAGACGATAAGATAGCAATGGGTGAAGAACCTGAAGAATCCTCTCGGGATTATTAATAACCTAATGTAATATCCAAGGTTCTATTTCCCCAAATTACTTGCGCACTACTCTTTTACCTCAAACTGGTTCTCTATTGCAGCAAGGCAGTAACTAACAAGCGATACATTTGTACTACCTTTGTATTTGCAACCGTAAAACTTGCTATTGCTAATCTCCTGTAATATCCTCTAGATGGCTTTGTTGTTAGGCGGTGAGAGAAGAGGAAGTGGCCATGTTTACCCATCTACATACACATACAGAATACAGCATGCTCGACGGGATAAGCCGCATCCCTGAATTAGTTCAACAAACAAAAGAGCTTGGCATGTCTAGTCTTGCCATTACTGACCACGGCTCATTGTATGGCGCTGTGGACTTTTATTCTGAATGCAAAGATCAGAACATAAAGCCTATTATTGGTTGCGAAATGTATGTAGCGCATAATAATCGTTTCGATAAAAGCCCGTCAGAGAGAAGTCCATTTCACATGGTCTTATTAGCTAAAAATAACACTGGATACCAAAACCTAATCAGATTAGTAACAAAATCCCACTTAGAAGGGTTTCATTATAGGCCTAGAATTGATAAAGATTTACTCTATGAACACAGAGAAGGTCTAATTTGCTTATCCGGTTGTCCTTCAGCGGAAATTCCCAAATTAATAACGGAATCATCAATAGAAGAAGCCATTAAATCAGCATCTTGGTATAAAGAAACTTTTGGAGAAAATTATTTTCTGGAAATCCAACGGCACGCTGACGTGCCGATGCTTCCAGAAATCAATGCTGGACTACTGAAAATAAAGAACTCCTTGGATATACCATTAGTAGTCACAAATGACGCTCATTATGTACACCAAAATGATGCCCCTTTCCAAGACGTATACATATGCATACAAACTAGCACAACAGTACAAGACGAAAAGCGTTTGCGTATGGAAGACCCATCCTATTACATAAAGTCGCCCGAGGAAATGAATCTGCTATTCCCAGATATCCCTGAAGGGCTACAAAACACGCAATTGATAGCCGACATGTGCAACGTCGAACTTGGATTTGGACAAACCCATCTACCCAAATACAATACTCCAAACAATATGTCAGCAGACGCATATTTGTCAGAATTATGCTGGAATGGGTTTAAATCCCGCTACCCTCATCCGACTGATGACACAAAGGCTCGTCTAGAATATGAACTTGAGGTAATAAAGTCCACTCAGTTCGAAAATTACTTTCTCGTAGTCTGGGACATCATAGATTTTGTAAGGAAAAATAACATTTTATTTGGTGTCCGCGGCAGTGCGGCTGCCAGCGTAGCCTTGTACTGCCTAGGTATCACCGATATTGATCCAATGGAATATCGGCTCGTTTTCGAGAGATTCCTTAATTATGAACGCAAAGAAATGCCCGATATAGATATGGACTTCCAAGATGATCGTAGAGATGAAGTTCTCCATTACGTCATCGATAAATACGGAAGCGACAAAGTCGCACAAATAATAACTTTCGGAACTATGGGAGCTAAAGCAGCCTTAAGAGATGTTGGACGAGGACTTGGGATGCCGTATGGAGACGTCGACCGCATTGCAAAAATGGTACCTCTCAAATCGCGTACTATTAAGGACGCTATGATAGCCAACCCTGAACTTCAGTCAGAATATGATTCCGAAGTGTCAATACGGACTCTCGTCGATAACGCAAAAGGGTTAGAAGGAATAGTACACCACGTAAGTACACACGCAGCAGCAGTTGTAATTGCGGACGAACCGTTAACAGACACACTCCCTCTCCAAAGACCAGCTAGAGGGGACGAAAACAGCCCTGTAATGGTGACCCAATATTCTATGGACCCCGTAGCAAAGTTAGGCTTGCTAAAAATGGACTTCCTTGGCTTGACTAGTTTGTCTACTCTAGATAGAACAATCAAAATGATAAAACGATATCAGAATATTGAGATCGACATCAATAAGATACCACTGGATGACAAACCAACTTTCGACCTGTTGTCATCCGGTAAAACTACGGAGTGCTTTCAATTAGAGAGTGCAGGTATGCAAAGATACATATCAGAGCTTAAACCCACTAATCTGGGTGACATCGCAGCCATGATCGCTCTCTATAGACCAGGCCCAATGGAACACATAGATACCTTTATTAGCAGCAAACATGGGCAAACGCCAATCTCTTACCCCCACGAAAGTCTAAAAGATTTATTAGACGAGACATATGGGGTAATAGTATATCAAGATCAGGTTCTATTAATATTGCAAAATTTTGCTGGGTATTCGTTAGGTGAAGCCGACATAGTCCGGAAAGCTATGGGTAAAAAAATTGCTTCGCTAATGGCTGAAGAAAAAGAGCGCTTTGTAGCCGGTGCCATGGGAAATGGATTCGACGAAACCATCGCTGGACAGATATTCAGTTTAATTGAACCATTCGCCGGGTATGCATTTAACAAGGCACACAGCGTGAGTTACGCCTTGATATCTTATTGGACAGCTTATTTCAAAACACATTATCCAGTAGAATATATGGCTTCCGTATTGAATTCCAGATTGGATAACCCAGATAAGATACTTAGTGCTATCAACGAAGCTATAAAGCTGGACATACCTATACTTCTACCTGACGTCAACAGGTCAGAGGAATTTTTCTCCATTGACGAAGTACTCGAGAATGATAGATCAATAAGATTTGGTTTAGCTGCAATCAAAACTATTGGAGAAAGCGCCATTAAACCAATTGTCAACGAACGTAAAGATAATGGCCCGTATTTATCTCTAGAAGACTTTTGCCGTAGAGCGAACCTTAGCGGTATGAACAAACGCACTTTACAAAGCCTTATTAAAGCAGGAGCCTTAGATTATTTTGGTGACCGCGGAGCCATATTGGAAACCACTGACCAAATTATATCAACTGCTCAAATGCATGAAACAATGAGAAACACTGGGCAAACCAACATGTTTGACAACATGAACGGAGATACAACTTCTAATCATAACCTCATTAATATTGTTGTTGGTTCAGAAATAACCAATAAAAAAGAGAAATCTGAATGGGAGCGTGAATTTCTGGGTTCTAGCATTTCATACAATCCTGTAATAGATCTCATAAGAATCAACGAACCAGATATCCAAACTTATACTGCGCAATTATCAGACAAAGCGAACGACACGCAAGTAACCCTAGTAGGGCATATTACTGAAATAAGTGAGAGATACACTAGAGATCAAAAGAAATTCTTCGTCGTATCACTGGATCTTGTTGATGGAAGCATAGAAGTACTAGTCTGGCCCGAT
>PBPE01000063.1 GCA_002724585.1 Dehalococcoidia bacterium
GTAACTTTGTACGCCCCTCCTCCAAACTTACCACCCGCGTGCAGGGTAGTCATCACAGTTTCTAGTCCTGACTTACCGGTAGTTGGATGGACATCTATGGGTATTCCACGGCCATCGTCTGATACCGTCACCAACCCATCCGCATGGATAGTGATATCCACTCGTGAACAGAATCCAGCCATGCCTTCATCTACAGCATTATCTAGGATTTCGTATATTAGGTGGTGCAATCCGCGCTGGTCTGTGCTACCTATATACATCCCGGGTCTAACCCTGACTGCCTCAAGTCCTTCAAGAACTTGTATATCTTTAGAGCTATATTCAGCGAGCATTTCTTGTTGCATATGATTACTTACTCCGTACAATTCTCCGACATCTGTTGATGTTCAGACAACATAGATGCTAGAGCGGATATCATAACGGCTAATAATGGGGATACAATGACCACTCACCTGCCACCCTCACTCTTCACCAGTATGCGGTCCTTTGGATATTAGGTACCGACAGAAGAGAACGAATCGGAAACTGCTCGTAGTACCTTCTGTGGTATTTTCCTGAAGATATTATACCAGATTATGAATATGTATGCTCAAACAATAAAACTCGATCACACCATTGCATTGTAATAAATTGAACCCGTTCTTAAGCTAGCAACAGCGGATCTCACAGGAGTGAACAAAGTTTCTGGTAGATCATCCAAAGGAAACCATCCTATTTCCGTCACGGTGTTTTCTTCTATCACACTCGGTGTCTGATCCCCTATATCTCCCAAGAATTCAATGTCAACATAATGAACACCGTAATCGACAACATTGGATAGGCAAAGAAAAGTCATCTCACCTACATCAACACCAAGTTCTTCTTTAGCCTCACGGCGCGCACAATCTTCTAGTGATTCACCAAACTCCAAATGTCCTCCAGCGGACCCCCATGTAGAGTCACCATGAGATCCAGCGCGCTTCGCCAGGAATATCGATCCATTCCTGATAAATATCACCCCTACCCCGACCAGAGGCCTTAGTGCATTCTCCTTTTCTCTCAACTGATTCACCTTCACATTTTGCATCTTATTCATCTTGATGCTTTTACTCTACCCATGCTAGACTTCGTTCGGCCACTATTGTGGAATTCCCGAGGCATGAACTCGCCTTATAAATCAACAGAGTCCATCAACATATACACAAAATATCGCGATCAGTTCTCGTAACAAGGAAATTATCGGAATGCCTAATAAAGAACCCATCTCCTCTAGCGGAACAATATTATCCGGAATGCGGCCTACAGGACAACTACACCTAGGCAACTATTTCGGAGCACTGCAAAACTGGGTAGACTTACAAGATTCATATAAATGTATATATACCATTGTCGACATACATGCCTTAACGACCATCGAAACGCCGGAAGACATTGCCAACATTCGTCCAAACATCTATGAAATGGCCTTAGATTGGCTTGCGGCAGGGATCGATCCTAATCTAAGCACAATCTTCATTCAGTCACATATACCGGAGGTCATGACGCTAAACACATTACTAAGCATGGTGACTCCACTCGGCTGGCTGATGCGAGTACCAACTTTTAAAGAAAAAGTCCGCCAAATGGAGCATACGGAGGAAAGCGTCAATTACGGCTTGGTTGGATATCCAATACTCCAAACTGCCGACATCATACTATATAAAGCCGACACTGTACCGGTTGGACAGGATCAATTACCCCATTTAGAACTAGCCAGAGAGATAGTTAGACGGTTCAATAGCAGGTTTGGTGAAACATTCCCTGAACCCCAAGCCAAACTAACAAAAGTTCCATTGATTGTCGGATTAGATGGTCAGCAAAAAATGAGTAAATCCCTAGACAACCATATTGATCTGGCCTCCACTGAAGAAGTCACTACCAAGCGAATCCTTACTGCTTTCACAGACCCTCAAAGAACTACTCGGGACACACCCGGAAGACCAAACGTGTGCAATGTTTATTCGCTTCATAATATTTTCACTAATGAATCAGACTTAACTACAATAAACCAAGAGTGCACATCTGCTAATCGCGGTTGCGTAGACTGCAAACGGCAACTAGCTCAAAACCTTAATAGCTATCTTGGTCCAATGCGAGAACGACGGAATGACTTGTCCAAAAGACCTGACGACATAAAGGACATCCTTTCCGAAGGGGCGAAAACCGCCAGACAGCTTGCCCAAGCCACAATTGAAGAAGTTTACGACAAGATGGGGTTATCGTAAAAGATCAGAAACTGTTCCAGAATAACAAAAGGACATAAAGCAGAATGACAAGTGGAAACTCACAGCTACCCACAGGGACATCAGGCTTAGGCGTACTAGATGTAAGCGTACATGCCGCAAGAACAGCAGGCGAAGTAGTCAAAAAGAGATTTTTAACGGAAAAAGAAATTAATTACAAAGGTTGGGCTAACGTTGTAACCGATGTCGATCTCCAAAGCGAACGGATAATTGTAGATATATTAAATACGCATTTTCCGGGCTTCAGTATACTAGCTGAAGAATCCGAACCGATTACAAACGACTCGGACTATACTTGGGTTGTAGACCCTATTGACGGAACCCGAAACTTCGCCGGCGGAATCCCTCATTTTTGCATAGTCGTCGCCTTAGCTAAAGGGGCACAAATTGTCTCAGGAGTCACATACGATCCTATTAGGGATGAAATGTTTACTGCAGAACAAGACCAAGGAGCCTTTCTTAATGGTACCAAGCTGAATATCACAGAACAAACAAAGGTACTTGATTCTTTACTAGGATTCGACATGGGATACGTTGGAGAGAAGGCCACCTTAGCACTCGATTTAATAAGGCACCTCTGGCCCAACATGCAGGGGATACGTCTTATGGGATCCTCCGCACTTGGACTAGCCTACGCAGCTGCAAGCAGACTAGATATATACTTTCATCACAGCTTATCACCATGGGATATCGCCTCCGGTTTGCTGATAGTAAAAGAAGCTGGAGGAATAGTTACAGACAAGCAAGGTAACCCGGCGGACCTATATACCCCCAGCATAATCGCGTCGAACCCGTCCGTGGTGAAGGATTTCCTACAGATTACTGACGGGCTTGCATGGAGAAATGATTAGAAATCATCTATCGGCTAAGGGTCTCTACCGAAGAATGATCCTCATATACCAAACTATCCCAATAAGAAAGTTGTCCTAGTATTGCAAATGTTAGTATACGACTGGTTGCTAATACAAAAATTAATCGCTTCCATAGTAGTAGGATATCTACTCGGGTCTATACCATTTGCCCACATGGCAGCTCGTCTCAAGGGTATAGACATATTTACTACTGGTAATTTTCAAGCAGGGACTGCTAATGTCTTCTGGAATATTAGCAGGCGGACTGGCCTGATAGTATTCATCTGTGATGTAGCGAAAGGATCTGTGTCGGTATTAATAGCAGACCTTTTGGGCATACCCCCTTACTTACTCGTCATTGCCGGTGCTGCCGCTGTCTTAGGTCACTGGAAGTCTTTGTTTACCGGATTCAAAGGGGGTGACGGAATGGCTAGCCTACTCGGTGTAACTCTTACTATCACACCAATGATCGCGATACCATGCATTCTCGTTGGCTTCGCAACTGTCATAATATCCTGGAAATCCACCTTTAGATCGGCCACAGGTATAGCTAGCTGTTTTTCCCTATTGATGTTTTTGTCGTTTTATATAAAGACAGACACGAACATAGCCATAGGTTTAACACTACTCGCAACGTTAGTCCTTTTCCACAATCTGATCATAAAAAAGAGAATCGCAGGCCACTCCCCGGAGGATGATCTAGATAACCTTGATGTTACTGAAGAGCCCGCAACCTTGGAGTCAGAAGCGTGAACAAGTTACCAACCCTCCGTTCTATACTTTAACCCTTGAACATCAATCAACCAGCCTAACTGTTCGTCTCCAATTGCCTCTGCTAAGTGGTCTCTATTTAACGCAATGGCTTTATCCAAATAGTCCTCGGCAGAAACTAATTCCATTCTATCAACATATATCTTCGCGGCATTAAAATACGCTGCACTATAGCTCGGATTTGCTGCGATAGCGTCAAGGTAGAGTTTTAATGCCCCATTCAGATCTCCGGAACTCTCTAAAGCGACCCCTTTGTTGTTCAAGGCGTCACAGAATCGAGGAGAAATTAAAAGGGCACCATCGTAATCCCTGATAGCTGATTTCTCGTCTCCTAGAGAGTCGAACACCAAACCTCTATTATTAAAGGCTTCAGGATCATTCGGGGATAAACGAAGAAAATCTGAGTAATCCGATTTCGCAGCTTCGAACCGTCCCTGTTGATAGTTGATACGGCCTCTATTAAACAATGCATTTTCATTAAAAGGATCAATTGCGAGCGCCATTGTGTAATCTTTCATGGCCAAATCACAATTTCCGAGCTCTTCAAGAGAAACGCCTCTATTCACGTGCGCATTCGCTAATCCTGGTCTCAAAGACAACACGTAGTTAAATTTCTCCACCGCTTCCGCATGACGTTCAAGTTTAGACAGCAATAAACCTAAATTAAATATAGCTGGTACGTGAGCAGGAGAGAGATCCAAAGTGGCTACATAATTATCCAATGCCTCATTGTATTCACCCATCAAATCGTAGAGTTTTGCGAGTTGGTAATATATTTCGCAAAAAGAAGGTCGTTCCAAAGCTAATCCTTTAAGAAGAATAAGGGCCAGATTGGGCTTCTGAATTCTAGACATGCAAAGTGCCAAGTTAAAGCAGCTTTCCGAATTAGTTGGGAATTCCTTAGAAATCGACTGATATAACTCTGCTGCGCTCTCATAATTACCAACAGCAAATAATGCGTTCCCAATCACCAGCTTGTGGGCCACAGAATCATCTAAATAGTTTGCAGGCAATTCATCTAAGAAGTCCATCATACATTTCTTGAGATCACCAGTAAGGACACCTGCGCCCGGCAAGGGTTTCAGATAGCCGTCACCTATCCCAGTCTCGATCAACAGATCGTAGACATTTGAGAACCCGCGATTTAATTTCACAATGTTGACACCATCCCTGGCTCCATTTCAGGTTGTAAAGATATTTGTGCTAAAGATACAGCGGTGTAATAACATACGGTTAGTGTCAAATCCACTACACCATCCACTCCATATTCCGACTGTAGCTTTGTGAACAGTTCATCATCTATTTTTTTGCCATGCAACATCTGATCAACGAAGTCCCATATCAATTTCTCATTTCTAGTAAGATCGGTTTTATCCAAACTACGGATGGCTTCTATACTTTCCCTAGTCACCCCTTCTTCCAAAGCTAATTTGGAGTGTCCTGTCCATTCTATATCGCTGTTCCATTCCCTAGCGACCAATAAAATTGCCAATTCCTTGATACATCCGGGCAGAGAATTATTAAACCTTAATTCAGCACCCAATGACGTGAGATATCCGGTAGCCTTAGGTCTATGTAAAAGGGCTCTGAACTGCAAACCCACTTCCGCACTGTTCCTATCTTGTCTTATCCTGTCATAAATCAACCGTCCGTCCACACCCATATCTTCCCGCTGTACATATGGAATCCTCACCATTATCTATACTCCTTTATCTATACTCCTTCCGGCGTCTACCATCTTCCAGAACTAGGTTCTAACCACTGTATTTTAGACGAAAAAAGTCACTTTTTGTTGAAGTCTATAACGACACCTCGTACAATGTTTCGGACCTATAGCCAGTTTGATTAAGAGGTTTTACAAGTGACTCAACCGACATCAGAAATAGTAATGTACACTCATCCAGACTGCCCGTTCTCCGCTGCCGCAAAGATGGATTATAGAAGAAACAAGACCCCCTACACCGAAATAGATTTAGGACAACAACCAGAAAAAATACCGGAACTAACTGCACTCACAAACGGGGAGCGAATCACTCCAGTGATCGTTGAAGGCTCACAAGTGACTATTGGTTTCAAGGGTCAATATTGA
>PBPE01000064.1 GCA_002724585.1 Dehalococcoidia bacterium
GGTGATTCACCAAGGATGGAATCGACAGTTGAGGAGAATGGCGTCGGATTGTGATTACGAAGTAACGCATCTAGTCAGGACCCGTTTAGGTATATTTACTCTAGATCAATTGCAACCCAAAGAATGGGTCATAGTCTAAGTGGATCGGATATTTAGTATCGAGGTATCATAGTGGGTTATATTAAAGATGGTCTTACTCCAGAAGCTGCGAGTTCTATTTGCATTGATCGATGTCGCGCCCAGTGCTGCCGAGGTCCGTTGCTATTAAGCTTGTCTGAAGAAGAAAAACTGACCTTTGACCGTAAGGCAAATGATATGAATAGGCCTCTGAGAACCATTCCTTTCGCCCGCTCTTGGATTGTGAAATTTGAAGATCATCAAGGTGACTGTTGCCCTATGTTGGACATGGAAAGTATGAAGTGTTTAATCTATGACGATAGACCTATCCAGTGTAAGGAGTTTCCATCTCGTCCAATTAAAGGTTGCGAGATATCATGCGATTAGCGATCGCGAATAATATTAATTGACGCTAGTATCTTTCACTGTTTTGTCCCACTCGTTGAATTCGTACAAGTACTCCTTGGAGTAATGGATTCCATTCGCCGGTTCTGGTGGGCATAATAGAGATACTTTCCAGTATTTTCTGTGTGAAAAGAAAGCTGTAAATTCGGCTTGGTCAGTGCTACAACTGGGGTTGTCTATCTCATCGGTATAGATTGCAGATTTGACAAAATCAATGGCTTGATTGGCGGTGTATTCGGACGTTATCCCTGCATAGGATTCAACAATTTTGTCAGGATTATCTGATCCTGTAGGGTCGTCAGTTGGTAGGCCTTTTGGGAATATTATTCCCAGTACGACTAGTATTAGACAAATCGATACTCCACTTATGGCCACATAAAGCATAGACCTTTGAGTTGTTAGATTAGATAGGTAAGTAATTATCTGGTGTAAGTATTTATTTTTATCTGGCATTTTGTATCCGTAGCGTGTAATTGATCCTTGTAGATTAATACGACTATTACTGAAATTAAATAGCGCATTAAATTATAACTCACATCCCCTTAAGTTATATTAATTTTGCCAATCGAACTTGACTGAGTTATTGAGCTGTGAATCCCCCATCTATAACCAGTTCGCTGCCCGTCATAAATGACGATTCATCTGATGCTAAGAACAAAGCGCCATATGCAACTTCTTCTGCAGTACCGGTCCTGCCCATTGGTGTTGCTGCCATTCTCTTAACTTGTAGTTCTGGGTCTGAAAGCAATTCAGAGGCCATTAAGGTATCTATAAGTCCGGGGTGTATTGAATTAGCTCGTATACCGTCTTTAGCATACTGAATCGCTGTAGATTTGGTCAAAAGACGTACTGCCCCTTTTGTTGCATTATAAGAAGCAGAATACGCGCTACCTACCAGTCCTGCTATGGACGATAGGTTAATTATTGATCCACCACCTGAAGTTCTCATGGCTGGGATAGCTGCCTTGGTTCCAAGGAAAACGCCTTTAGCATTAACGTCCATTACTCTGTCCCATGATTCTGAAGTTGTCTCTTCTACATTTTCCATCGGGAATATACCAGCATTGTTAATCAGAACATCAAGTTTCCCAAAACGTTCTACTACAAGATTAACAGCTGTGATCCAGTCGTGTTCAGACGTGACGTCAAGCTGGGTGAAAATACATGTTCCCCCAGACTCATTTATTTCTGCCTCAAGTTTGCGGCCTTCTTCTTCCAGTATGTCTCCTATCACGACTGAAGCCCCTTCGCTGCAAAACAGTTTAGCTTCAACCGATCCCATTCCTCGAGACCCCCCACTAATCAATATTGCTTTATTACTCAATCGCATGACTCACCTCAATATATAATAATTTGAGAGCTTCGTATCGCTATTTTACATATGGAAATTCAATTCTAATCCTGGCCTAGGCCACCTACATGTAATCAGTCTACCGGTAGATGATAGCGTTATATATGCTGTCCGCATATCGGGGCCACCAAAACATATGTTGGTTATTAGCGGATCGTCCCCCACGGTAATTCTTTCGCTTGTTTCTCCGTTGGCAGATATCACTGTGATCTGGCCAGGGCCAATGGTTGCAACACATATATTGCCGTTTTGTTCTATTGCTAGTGAATCAAAATTTATATAGTCATTTGGTGTATATACAATATTTCGAAAACCAGCGGTTAACCCATCTTGTAACGATCCGTCGTTCTCGAGTTGCCATCCAAATAATCTGCCGCTGGATGTCTCTGCCACATATATGGATTTGCCGTCTGGTGACAAACCTACTCCGTTTCCTCCTCCGGGTATAGGGAATATCTTTTCTTCTATCTGAGTGCCATCTATGTTAGCGAAATATAAGCCGCCATAATCTCGGTCTCTATCCCGCATCTTTCCCAGATCAGTGAACCAGAATGATCCGTCTTTGGCGAATACAATGTCGTTGGGTCCTCTAAGAATCCTCCCGGAACACTCCTGATATAACGTATCTACTTTTCCAGAAGAGATGTCTACGCGTTGAATGCTCCCGCCAGTGAAATGGTCAGGTTGAGTACCCGGGAAAATACGGTTGTTTCGATTTACCCAATTGAATCCACCATTGTTGCACACGTATACCGCACCGTCTGGGCCAATGGCAGCTCCGTTGGGTCCTCCGTTTAGGTTGGCCAAAACCTGTACGGTTCCATCTACTAATACGCGACTTAGGGTTTGGCGTTCTATTTCTAGTAATATCACGCTTCCATCTGAGAGGGCTACAGGGCCCTCTGGAAATCTTAGGCCGGAAGCCATTTCGTGGAATTCTAGTTCCAATCTGTATCCTCACTATCGTTTCTGTTATTCATAAGTTCATCAAGGTTTCCAGATTCTTGTGTAGTATGGATTCTTTTTCGGAGATGGTTAGGCTTTGTAATCCCAGTACCCATGAGACCGGCCAGTCAATTTGCATGTCTGCAGGCCAGTCAGTTCCAAAAACGACTTTATCAATACCAACTGTGTCAATTAAGTACCTAAGATCTGTTTCACTGTGGGTTAGGCAGTCGTAATAAAACCGATTTAGGTAAGAACTTGGCGGCTGGGAAATGTTTTCTCTGGACTCTGGTCTTACCTGCCACCCCCTGTCCATGCGTCCGATACCATAACAGGTGTAACCTCCACCATGGCATAGGCATATTTTTAAATCAGGGAATTTATCGATCACTCCTCCAAATACGAATGAAGCAAATGTAACTGCGCGGTCAGCAAGGTTTCCGATGCTATTTGATAGGTGATATTTATTATTTCGAGGACTTACTACGGTAGGGCCATCTTGGTGAATCAGCATAACGGCTCCGAGTTTCTCGGCTGTCTCCCACAAGGGATGAAATATCGGATCATCGTAAGTGATTCCGTTTATGTGATCCCCTATCATAGCGCCTTTAAGCCCAAGTTGCAGTACCGACCTTTCAAGCTCTCCTGCTGCCAACTTAATATCTTGCATTGGCAAATTTGCTAGCCCTGAGAATCTCGTGGGGTGGTCTTTGGTTAATTGAGAGACATACTCATTACATTCCTTGTGCATTATGAGGGTTTCTTGAGGATCGCATTCATAAGCATAAAGAAACGAATGCGTTGAGAGTACATGCATGTCCACACCCAGGGAGTCCATGTCTTTTATACGGTCTTCAGGATTCCACATTCCACGGGGAGTGTAACTGTTAAATCTTCTACCTATTTGCTGAGCATTAAGGCAGTGCCATCCGTTATTTGAGACCATGGCTTCTAGGCAGTTCTCGGGGGTTATATGAGCGTGTATGTCAATAGATCGCATGGAAGCCCTCGCATTTTATAAAAATCTACTATTATCTGGTTTAAGTACATGGGTACCTAGTATTATATCCGTCGGGTAAAGTAAAGCTACCTCGATTATGAGTCAAGGAGTTTAGCAATAAGCTCCGGTAGATGTTACAATTTTCCGGTTGTATAGGCGAGTATATCGTCAAGATACTATGGTCATGAAGTTACTTAACATAACGTATGGAGGCTTGTATGGGTACTTACAGAATGTTTACGGGTGAAGATGGTCAGACTCATTGTGAAGAGATTGACATCGCTAAAACGCCTGATTGGGTTCAGGGATTACCTACTAATCATATTACATTTAGCGAAGCAGCTGTCGGTAGGGCATCGGACTGGCATACAGCTCCGAGGAGACAGTTCGTCATAATCGTATCAGGCCAGTTAGAAATAGGATTTGGTGATGGAACCAAAATGGTATTCGGACCAGGCGATGCACGGTTGGTCGAGGATATTACAGGAAAAGGGCATACTACGGCTACTTATGGAGATGTGCCGTGTGTTACTGCAACGGTACCTTTAAGACAGGCTGGATATTAAGCCCTATTGTGTACATTAATCGACCATTATGGGTATTAGGGCACAATCTCAGTATGCTTGGTTTTACCGAGGCTGCTTGAGCTCTTCGATTGATTGCTTGTAAAGCAGATTATAGTACCTCTGGTATCGAAGAAGATCTACAAGATGTCCTACGAATTCTGAGGGAAGCTGTATTATCCAAATTAGGTGACTCGGCTGATAAAGATGTTCACCTTAATGGGTGTATGGTTTCCCTGTAATCCTATATCGGCATCTGCGTACGATTAAGGCGATTTGGCTTTGCGTTAATGAAATCACCATATGTCAGGCTTTTGTGTAGAACTCTTGCTCTCGCAGCGGCGATAGGCTGGATGATATTTATCCTTAACATTTCATCTCAGTCCGGACAGGATATTGAACAGGGGATCGAATGGCTTTGGTGGCTCGGGCAATCAGCAAGTGTCATTGGTCATCTGGTTCTATATGCTATCCTAGCGATATTTTACGTCTTAAATATATTCGTCTGGGTTATGAACAGCGCCTTTAAAGTGAAGTGGCTCAGCATTGTCATTCTTCTGTCAGGTTTATTCGCAATATTAGATGAAATCCAACAATCGTCTGTTGCGGGACGTTACGGTTCCATTCAGGATGTTTTGGTTGATGTTATTGGCGCGATTGGAGTCGTAATATTGTGTAAGCTGACCTGGATGTATCGTAACAATCGCCATATAAATCAGAGTAATTAAACTAGATGCTTAACTATTGGAACTCTGTCTATTTGGGTTTCCTAGCGTCAAAAATAAGATGGAGCCGATAAAACTCACGACGGCTATAGCAGAAAATGGAATAGTGTAACTTTGGGTAATGTCGAACATTATTCCAGCGAAGAGTGGCGCTATCAAATGTAATATGTTCATTGGGATCATCGAGAATCCAGTGATGCTGGCGAAAGCTTTTCTACCGAAATACACGCCTCTTATTGCAGTCGTGAGTGGTGCTCTACCTCCCCAACCTATGCCATAAACCAATGCAAATATGTAGATCATAGGAGTCGTATACGCGAATAGCAGGATTACTAGTCCTATTGTTTGGATAATCGAAAAGACGAATAAAGCTACTCTTATTGGTATTTTGTCTCCTACATAACCTCCTATCAGATTAAACAACGCAGTCATTGCAGTTTGTGTTGCTACCCCCCAGCCGATAGTCTGCAATGAGAAACCTCTATCCGTAAGCATGGTACCCAGATGTACCATCAGTGTGACTACTGTTGCTGCTGTACTTGCGTGCCCCATGGATATTAGCCAGAAGGCTCGGGTTCGAATTGCTTGTTTCCATGTATAGTCGCCCTCCTGATATATAACATTCTGAATGTCAGAGGACACAGAAGTGATACTACTTTCTAATCCTTTTGGGAGCAGGCCGTACTCTTCTGGTCTATTTCTTATTAGTTTTGAGAGAGGCAAGGTAAGGGCAATGACCGTGACGCCTATTGCCAAAGCGGTATATCTCCAGCCATTTGTACCTACATTATTTTCGTCAAGTGACCATGCCAGTATAGGTATTATTACTATCCCGCCGAACGCGAATCCTTCCATAGCGATAGCCATCGCAGTAGACCTGTGTTGTATGAACCAATTATTTAGAACTGTCATCATCGGTAGCCATGTTCCTAGACCCATACCTGACGTCATAATGATGAATGAAAAGTAAAATTGCCATAAGGTGTGTATTCTGCTAAACAATATAAACCCGATTCCGATTAACAAGAGCCCGATTGTTACCATTCGTCTGGGTCCGAGTTTGTCTATTAGATAACCCGATATTGGACCCATTATTGTGCCTTCAACTCTTGTCAAAGAGAAAGCTAATGATAGTTGAGCTCTGCTCCACCCAAAGTTCTTTTCTAAGACCACAAACCAAACAGGCATACCTTGAAAAACCGGAACAGTGCCGACCACCATTACAATGGCGGCAATACCGGTTAGCCACCATCCATAAAAAATGGGGTGTGATTTACCGTGTGATCTATTTTTCAATCTTGGTGCCATAAATAAATGTGTTAAGCTGATTTGGAATATGCGGTTATTGTAAGCAATATATGCTCAAAGCGGCTTAGTAGTATATTTCGAAAAATATCGACTTTATTTCAAGTATAATGTTAGTAATTAGATATAGGTAATGATGGAGCCATTTTATGATTGATCAGGACAGAATAGTTAGTTCTTTTTGCGAATTAGTGAAAATTGACAGCCCTTCAGATGAGGAAGAGGAAGTAGCCCAGTATTTGATACCCGTACTGGAGAATCTGGGATTCAGGGTCGAGAGGGATGCTCATGGTAATGTCATAGCTTCCGAAGAAGGTGATGACCCTCTTTTACTATCGGCTCATATGGATACTGTTGAGCCTGGAAGAGGTATAGTGCCCAGTGTAAAAGGTGACCGAATAGTATCGGACGGTACTACAATATTGGGTGGAGATTGCAAAGCTGGTGTCGCGGCCATATTAGAAGGTGTTACTTCTGTAAAGGAAGATAGCAGGAAGCATAGACCACTCCAGATAGTGTTCACTCGGGGAGAGGAGATTGGATTAGTGGGA
>PBPE01000065.1 GCA_002724585.1 Dehalococcoidia bacterium
AGAGGATTCAACTTAATCGCTAATTCATAATTTTTCAAGGCCTCGAGATAATCACTCATATGATCATAATAAAATCTGGCTCTTAATTTGTAACCAGCGGTTGATCTATCGTCCATCATGACAGCCGTGTCATAATCGGCAATTGCCAGACCAATATTTTTTTGCACCTCATGTGTCATGCCTCTATACAAATAAGATTCCACATGATCTTTATCCAAAATCAATGCCAGTTTTAGATTCTCCAATGCGGAATCATATTGGCCAGCGTGAAACTGATTGTATGCCCATCCATAATAACTATCATGAGAAATAGGGCCTAGAGGAGATATCGGAGTAGGAGTATAAATACCAGACTTCAAGTAAGGAATAGCTTTAGAAATGCTCTCGATAGATATATTGAATGCCCTCCCAACCATTTGGTGATTAGTATCTTCATAATCTGTTCTAAGGCCATTTATTCCGATAAAGGACCCGGTTTCCGTGAATACCGGTGATCCTGCCAAACTATGGGTTACCGGTAAATCTAATCGGATCACCCAGATATCTCTCACGAAATCAAACCTGACGTCTTCTACAATAGATTCGTAATATTGGGAGCCATCAGCGACTGTATCCCTAGTTGGAATGGTTAACGTTTTGTCGCCAACAGTCACGTCCTTTTCTTCACCCACTCGTACGGCCTGGAAATCACCACAACACACATGTATCAATGCTAGGTTATTTCTGTGGTCAGCCCCTATTACCCTACCAATGTAGGTATTATTTTCCGCACTAGTCACAGATACCGATTCGGCTCCTTCAACAATGTGATGCGTAGTCAAAATTATTGCACTGCTATCGTACGAGCTGGTTTCGATTATCACGCCAGCACCAGACCTGTCGGAAGTATTTAATCCAACAACAGATACTTGGATGTTGTCTACCATAGACTCCATTCGTTGAGACGCCGTTAAAGTTGGGGTAGGAGCCGGGGTAGCTGTAGCTATTGGGGTCGGCGTAGGAGTAGGATTAATATCAATAGATTCAATGGGATCAGATACTATTCCTGGACGAGGTGTAGGTGCAATCAACTGAACAGGGTCAGGCCCTTTTATGGTTACAGGTGCAGGTTGCGCAGATAGGGTAGCCTGGACTCTTAATGCAATTTCTGATTCTATAGACACTGGATCATTTGACACGGTTGATACCGGTGTAGGATACGAATTAGCTATAGCAGCAGCAATAGTCGCCTCAATATTCGGTGTAGTTGCTGGCTCATTAGAAGAACAACTTATTATCGCCAGACTAAACACTAATGAGACGCTCATTACCAAAACAATCGACGCTTTATGTTTAACGTATCCCATACCCAACCCCTACAATGCTACTTAATCCTACTAATAGGCATATTAACCCACGAACTCATTTCATGAGGTTCAGTTGTCGCCTCTGCTCTGGTTACCCTACTGGCACCAAGCTGGGATACTGATGTAACACCCATAAGCCTCATGGCTATCTCAATCTCTTGTTGCAAAATTTCCAGAACCCTATAAACACCATCGCTTCCGTCAGCAGACAGGCCCCAGCCTTGCAATTTACCAATAGCAACAGCTTTCGCACCTAGACAAAGAGCTTTCAATACATCACTACCTCTTTGCACACCACCATCCAGTACGATTTCAGCCTTTCCATCCACGACATCTACTACCTCGGGCAATACATCCATAGTTCCTAGTCCATGATCCAGTTGTCTACCACCATGATTAGATACCCATATTACATCTACACCATGCTCTATACATATCGCAGCATCTTCAGCAGTCCCAATACCTTTGATCATTAGCGGCAGATCAACGTATGCCCTAATACGTTCTATAGTTTCCCACGTCACAGATGCTTGCCATACTGGGTCAGGGGGATTACGCTGCGACATAGGCACCCACCGGCTCAACAAGGGTCTCTCTCTATTGCTATATGACGCCGTATCGACGGTTATACATATAGCCTTGTATCCAGACCCTTTTATCCTATCCAGCATATCTTTTGTCCATTCCCAATCACCATGTATATATAACTGAAAAGCCTTGGGGTAATCAGTAGTTGCAGCGATATCCTCAAGGGATGGTTGTGTTACCGAACTGACTACATGTAACGTCTCAAATTTACTAGCAGCAGACGTAACTGCCGCTCCGCCTTCGGGATGAAATACTTGAAGTGAACCGATCGGAGCCAACATCACAGGCAATTTCATTGGTATATCTACAATACTTGTCGAAGTATCAACAGTGGACACATCTACAAATACTCTAGGCCTGAAAGCTACTGTATCAAAAGCTAACCTATTGCGTCGCATGGTCGTTTCAGATTCCGAAGCTCCGACCAAATAATCCCATGGCCCTTGAGAAAGCCTGCGCCGTGCCTGCTGAACAATTTCTTCATTAGTAACAAAATCTGAACTCAAATCCTCAACTCCGGTTGTTATATATTACTGATAATCAATGATATATTAACAGCATCCACAGTAGGTCGTTATATTTCCAATATTCTGGGAAAATACACTGACCAGTACAATGACCACCAATATCATAACTCTACAAAACAAAAATTTCATGCGGTGAGATGAGACTTACTTATGAAAACGATATTAATCACAGGGGCAGCAAGTGGTATTGGCGCAGCAATAGCTTATCGACTAGCATCACCTGAAACCAATCTCATACTCCACTCCAGAAAAAACGTCACCGGCTTAGAATCCGTCGCAGATATAGCAAAAGATAAGGGAAGCAACGTATCCACGTTCTTAAATGACCTTCACGATGAAACTGCTTCCGAAGAACTTATAGAGCACACAGTCACTACTTTCAAATCCCTCGACCAAATCGTAAGTAACGCAGGATATGCGATACGCGGACAGTTCGGAGATATTTCCGCCGAAGACTTGAGGCTATCTCACTTATCGATGCCCGAAGCTTTTTTTAAGCTCGTTAACAAAGCTATACCGTATCTAATGTCCTCACACTCAGGACGGGTATTAGTAGTTAGTTCGTTCGTTGCTCATGTGTTCGATGACGAGAGTCTGTTCCCGATCACTGCAGCAGCTAAAGCTTCACTAGAAGCCTTGTCTAAGTCTCTAGCAGCGCAAGTGGCAGCAAAAGGCATAACAGTAAACTGCATAGCCCCAGGTTATACCCAGAAGGATGGCCCCCACTCAGCAATTTCTGAAGATGCCTGGAAAAGAGCCGAAGCCAAAATACCTATGGGCAGAATTGGAACCCCAGATGACACCGCGGCTCTGGCCGAATTCTTACTATCAGAAGACGCCAGATTTATTACCGGGCAAACTATTCATGTCGACGGCGGACTTACCTTACGATAAGGTAGTAAATAATGAGTTGGAGATCTCCTTAAATGAAATTATTCAGATCTAGAAAACTGCTAGTGAGATTCATTCTTTTGTGTGTGGCAGGCTATGCTGTAATAAGCCTGATTGGCCGCTACATTTTTAATTTATGATTTTTAAAACTAACGGGATAGAGATATAACTTTGAACAATATTTCCATATCTAAAAATATTGCAATAAAGACGCAATCTCAAATAGATTTGAGAGTCGATATCTACGACGGTATTTCTCCGGAAACGATAATTAAAAAAAATATATTATTATTCCCGGGCGGGAGCTGGTTCACATCCAATTACAAACCTCTAGTAGAGAGATTTGCGATACCATTGGCAAAGCTTGGATATCGATGTATCACAGCACAATACAGAGTTGCGAAAGAGTCTACATGGCCCGGACAACTACAAGACGTAAGCGCCATACTTGAATGGCTTGATAAAACACAATATACATCTGACTTCGGGAATAATAGGGTATTAATAGCTGGGAAGTCCGCAGGTGGACATCTAGCTCTAATGTCTCCTCTGGTAAATGAAATGTCCGAAAATCTCCCAACAATTGCAGGTGTAATAGGTCTGGCACCTGTAATAGATATCGGCGCCGCCTTAACCAGAGATGATATTGCAAATATACTTGGCCCGAAACCATCTGAAAAATATATCCGTAACGCTTCTCCATTAGAGCACGTCACGCTTAAATACCCACCCACACTTCTCATTCATGGCACTTCTGACGACCGGGTTCACCATGCGCCTACATTAGACATGTATCAGCGTCTAGAAAAACTGGGGGTGCCAGCTGACTTGCTACTTCTGGCAGGAAAAGATCACTCGTTCGACTCTGAACCTGAAATCAGTAGGCTTATGGTATCAGTCATTGATCTGTTTATTTCCAGGTATATCTGCTGATCACCGAAAAGGGCGGCTCATGAACAGGAAATATCATTTCGGAATGTGCTAGCAGACCTAAATCCGAAAAGGTCAGTCGCGGTTATAACAGCATTAACAACGGCTTGGGCAGTAACCTCAACCGCCGCTGCACATAAACTCGTTATATCAGATGAGGCAGTTCTACCGGACGTAGACATACAAAACATTGTATCCCCGTCCCTTATCGTATGGCAGGGGTTGATAGACAAGGCTAATCCGTCGTGACTAACCTGGGCTAAAAAGTTGGCTTCCTCTTTTGTGAGTGTAGCGTCCGTAGCAACGATCCCTATTGTTGTATTCGACAATGCATCACCAACAGGATTGGGTCCTGACTCTAGTAATAGAGTCAGGGTATCGGTAGGTCGTTTGGGATCTCCTGTCAGTGGGCCCGCTAGTAAACTCTGGTCCTTATGGCTAACAACTCCTCCCCACGAATTTACTGCTACTATACTGCCTACACTTGTACCGTCCGGCAACCTCAAAAAAGCAGATCCGATTCCCCCTTTCATTGCAGAGCCTATTCCTAATATTTTTCCAACGGTCGCACCCGTCCCCGCTCCAAAGTTGCCCTGAGGAACCGGTTCACTGGTGGCTGACTTACAAGCCGATATACCATCGGACGCATTCGGTCTTACATCAGGATTACCAACACCCAGATCAAATAAAATTGCGGATGATACTATTGGCACAATTGTAGGGCCTGCTGTGATGCCTATCCCTTCACTCTCCAGATACTGCACAACACCAGTAGAAGCATCGAGTCCATAGGCACTTCCTCCACTCAGCACAACACCATGAACCTTCGATACCCTACGCATTGGCCTCAGGAGCTCTGTTTCCCGAGTACCGGGAGAACCACCTCTCACATCGACTCCGCCTATCGCACCGTTCTTGCACAAAACCACCGTACAACCCGTACCATTGGTCAGGTCCGTATAGTGACCAACTTCAATACCAGAAATTGACGTTATAGTTGAATTCATGCATCTCCTAATCAGGTCTGGCTGCATCACATGGATATGGTCAAAGTCGCTACAAAACTCTAGAGAAATTATTTAGGTGAAGGTTTTTTAAATTAGCCATCACATCATCGGGAATTGAAGGCATATCGGAACAAGAAACGACCTCTTCAAGTTCTTGTGTGGTTTTCACGCCTGGTATAACAGTGTGAATACTCGAGTTGTCTAAACAGAATCTAGTAGCTATCTGAGAGATAGTAGCAAAAACGTCGTTGCAATATTCTTTTATTACCGAACCCTTATTGAAATCTAGCATAACTTGTGAATCGGGTTCGGCATCACGATCCAGTGACTCACACAACGCCCCAGCCGCATGAGAACGTATACCGATTACTCCAATATCGTTCCGATGAGATCCCTTCAGAGTCTGAGCCTGATCAATATCGCTAAATCCATCAGGAGGGGTCACAGACGCTGTCTGATTCAAAATATTGTAAAGAATCTGAGCAGTATCAAACCTACCAGAATCTAACAAATTGTGGATAACCTCACCATCGCCATCCCATGCCGTTATACCTTTGTAGCGAAGTTTACCTTCTACTATCAACTCGTC
>PBPE01000066.1 GCA_002724585.1 Dehalococcoidia bacterium
GCTCCAGGTTTGTCTAACGTATCTTCATTCCCCAATAAGATAAATACCGATCAGCGTGCGCAACTACGGGAAGGACTGCTTCGCTCGGTAGCGGGTACAGATCTTGATGATGGTGAAAGAGGTGCTTTGGAGCCGGCATTTGATGATGCAGAGTGGGACGAGTAGGGTTTTTATTAAAAGATTTGTCCTGCTCCCCTAGCCATTGCATCTAGTTTGACTGCTACCTTTGAACGGAATGGTCGTACACTGTTTTGATTTGATGTTTTTCCTATAGTAACTACGAACATGGGCGTAGCGGTTGACGCATGTGGGGAAAAAAACTCGGTGACCGAATCATCATAAAACGTGATCCCACTTGCTCCCAGTCCCAGACTGTACGCACTCAGGTACAATTGACCGCCTCGCATGCCTGCTTCAATTTGAGCTGCCCTGTATCCGCGATCTCCATATTCAGTGGTTAAGCTAGTTAAGTCGGCCATTATGAATGCGACTACACTGGAATCGTAACCTAGGGCTTGTTCGAAACACAGATGACCCGCATCAGATCTAAAATTTCCGCTCTTTATCAGTTCTAGGCTGTTGTTATTTAGAGAGTAGTAATAAGCTCCCCTTGGAACGCCTTCTACAGAATTTACTATGAAATAAAATTCTAAGAGGCTGGGGCGATTTTCATTTAAAAAGTCTGACTTAGCCGGATTGGTAGAACTGTTTAGCAGATGTATCAAGTGTGTTTTAGAAATACTAGTTCTTTGGAATCTACGGGTAGATCCTCTATTTGTTATGGTGTCGTGTATGGATCTTGACTCAATGGGCGGTATCAATTTTGTGGACAGCTTAGATTCTCCAGCTGGATACTCATATCTCTCGGGTATAGTGGTAAGCCATCTATCCAGGTCACTAGGAGAGTTTATCTTTGTTGCTTGATGCATCTTGGTTACTTCATCATATTCGATATCATTGTTGTAATCGGGATTAACTTTAATAGTGTTGTGCGTTGGATTGTGTACATGCTGTACTGACTGGGCGCCCAAGGTGACCATACATGTTGCTGCTTCTTTAACACCATCAAGGCCCAATAGGTCATTCACGGTGTTATCAATAAACCCTAGATATAGTTTGTTGGGTATTCCTAGGGCGTTAGAAGCATTTATCAAGTTAGACAAAATGGTGCCGTTATCCCATAGACTATATCTATAGCCACGAGCCCTGTATTTCCAAGTACTTCTCCAAATGATTGATGTATATACCAATACTATGGGACTGTTGGATATCTCTTGGTGTTCAGATCTCCCTGATGATAGAAGTGCTCTATAGTCGCCTTCCGCGATTTTTGTCAGGACATTGTCTTTAGGTGAAAAGTGATATATACCAGCAGGAATGTCTTGCAGGTCTCCGCAAATGAGATATGTCTCTATGGGGTACAGGGCTCCCGCTGAGGATGCTGCCCTGTAATCGACTGGGCCTGCCGTTGTCGATATATTGCTCTTAATGATTCCCGAAGATAGATTTAATAACGTAGCTATTTCAGTAAGTCCAACGGGAGACTGTCCGGAGTTTGCCAGATCAACGCAATCTAAGGTTGGGGTATTGATTTCTATTGATCTTCCTTCCAGTGTAATGGCTGGATCAATATTATAGGATTTGTATAGGCTTGGTTTTGTCTTTAGATTAATGTACCCGAGTTTAGTAGTCTCGTGATACTCAATAGCACTGGGATTCTTGTTTTCCATTGTGTGAGACTCCTGAAGCGATATGTGGGAGTTATATGTTGTGTGCTGGGAGGTTAGCGATATCTGTGAATTGTGACTTCTGCGTGTTCAATTAGGGAGTTTTTTATAGGGGGATGAGGTTTTTTTACTGAGACTATTACATCAGAGATAGTAGAGTGCTCCAAAATAGAATTGGCTATTGATTGAGCAAGGGATTCCAATAAATCCTTAGAGTTGCCTTCAATGATCACTTTGGTAGCTTTGTATAAATCTGTATAACTTATAGTATCGCTTAGGAGATCCGTTTGGCCAGGGACTGACAGGTCTACTGCAACAGATAAATCTACCACGTAAATCTGACCATTCTCTTTTTCTTCAGGATTGACGCCGTGATACCCGTAGAATTGCATGCCCTTTAGAGAGATACGGTCAGAAGACATGTTATATCCGGGTGTGTTCGTCTATTTGATTCATGAGTGCTATGAGGTTTTCTGCTCGTTTAACTACAGGAACATCCACCATTTTGCCCTCGATGCTTAATGATCCCCTGCCGTTTGCCTTGGCTGTTTCCCATTCTGATAGAACTCTACGTGCATAGTCTATCTCTTCTTGACTCGGGCTAAACGTTTCGTTGATTATCTCGATCTGAGATGGATGGATGGCGAATTTACCTTTATAGCCGAGCTGGCGTGCTAGGCCGGCGTCCTGTTTTAGTCCATCGGGATTTTGGAAGGCTACATACGGGCCATCTAGTCCAACAACGTCTGATGCTCGAGCTGCTATAGCCACATTAGCTCTAGGCACATATACTTCTGATCCATCATCAGTTCGTTGTACTCCCATGTCATTCGTATAGTCTTCTGCTCCAAAAGCGATTGCGATTACTCTGTCTGATGCTGTAGCAATAGAATCTACGTTCCGCATGGCTTTCGCACTTTCTATCCATGGAATAATTTTCAGGCTTCCATGGCTTATACCGCAAGTCTGTTCAAGAGGATTGATAATCTGTTCTATACCTTTTATGTCCCATTCAGATTCGGTTTTACCGACGCTTACGCCATAAAGGCTAGGACTTACCACGGCCGATATCTCCAGTTTAGTGAGTCCTGTATCGAATCCATTACACCGAACCATGACTTTTTTGCCGGCGGCATGTAGTTTGGGAACCCATTCCTTGGCTATGTTTCGAGCATTTTCTTTCTCATCAGGAGGTACGGAGTCTTCCAGATCGTACATGATAATATCAGCATTGAAATCTAATGCTTTTTCTATCATATTTATTCGGTTTCCTGGTACAAATATTAAGCTGCGTATTATTTCCACATTAAACTCCATGTCTTGTGAGGTAGGGTTATTCCATCTCTCCCCATGTTTCTCCCCATTTGCCTTCTACTTTTAATGTCACATCCAGTGCCATCGCTGAGGACATTTCCTCGTACACCAATTGTTGCAGGTGTTGCTTCTCTAGCACCGGTACTTCGAAAATTAATTCATCATGTACCTGAAGTAACATTTTCGACGTCATGTTCTGGGTTTGTAGCTGGTTGTGAACGTTTATCATTGCGATCTTCATGATGTCAGCGGCAGTTCCTTGGATTGGCATATTTATAGCCATGCGTTCTGCTCCAGACCTAACATTGAAATTTGATGAATGTATTTCGGGGATATATCGTCTTCGACCCAGGAGGGTTTCGACATATTGATTATTTCTAGTATCGTTTTTTACTTGTTCTAAATAACTGGAAATCCCTGGGTATTTCGAAAAGTAGGTCTTTATGAATTCGGAACCTTCTTCTCTGGTGAACCCGGTCTGTTGGGATATGCCGTGAGGGGATAACCCGTAGATGACACCGAAATTTAGAACTTTAGCTATCCTACGCATGTCCGATGTAACGTCATTTATCGGTACTTCGAACATTTGTGAGGCTGTTGACGAATGAATGTCCTCTCCGCGTTTGAATGCTTGTAAAAGGCCGTCGTCTTGCGATAAATGTGCTAGTACACGAAGTTCAATTTGGGAATAATCAGCGGCAAACAGGAGATTGTTAGGGGCATTGTCAGCAATAAACGCTTTCCTGACCTGTTTACCTAATTCTGTTCTGACTGGAATGTTTTGGAGATTCGGATCGCTGCTTGAGACTCTTCCTGTCGCTGAACCTGTCTGGTGATACGTTGTATGTATACGACCGGTATTCGGATTTACTAGTTCAGGGAGACTATCAACGTAGGTAGATTTTAGTTTGGAAATTTGTCGATATTCTAGAATCTGGTCAACAACAGGGTGAAGTCCTTTCAGGGATTCTAATGAATTGGCATCAGTTGAGTACCCGGTTTTTGTTCGCTTGGTTTTTGGGAGGCCGAGTTCTTTAAATAATAGGTCACTAAGTTGCTGTGGAGAATTTATGTTTACCGTGTGGCCAATACTCTGGTATAACTCCATTTCTGTCTCGTGCATGTGTTGGTTAAGATCGCCTGACATTTCGTGAAGAATACCGGAGTCCAGTCTGATACCGGAACGTTGCATGTCTACAAATACAGGTATGAGAGGAATTTCGATATCGTTTAAAATGCTGTTAACTGATTGGGATTGTAGTTGTTGCTCTAAGGTGGTTCGTAAACGGTGAGTCATATCGGCATCTGCAGCTGCATACTTGACTGCATCATCGATTGTTACCATATCGAATGTTATTTGCTTTTTCCCTGTCCCTATTAAGTCCGATATGGGTGTCATTTCAATTCCAAGCATATCCAGGGATAACGGTTTTAGCCCTAGTCCCTGCTTGCCCAAAAGGTGGGCTGCAATCATGGTATCGTAGCCAAGATTGGCGACATTGATACCATAGTTTGAGAGAACCATTAAGTCATAATTCGCGTTGTGAGCGCATTTTGATATGCGGTCGTCTTCGAAGATTGGTTTCAATTTAGACAGTACGTGCTCTATATCTAGTTGAGAGCCGTCCCTATGCCCTACCGGTACGTACCAAGCTTTTCCTTCCGAATGTGAAAAGCTAATACCTACAAGTTCTGCTAATAAGGGATTTAAGCTGGTGGTTTCTGTGTCAAAGGCAAATTCTTTTGCCTCGATTAATGATTCCATCATGGATTCTAGTTGTTGTTCTGTGATAATAGTTTCATATTCACTTTGTGCTATATTTTCGGCCGTGCCTACGTGTGATGTTTCCCCAGATGTAACTACTGATCCCGCAGTCGAAGGGATTCTGGGAACGGCACTATGGAATTCCAGCTCGGTCAAGAAGTCTACTACATCTGCACGATCAAACTGTCCAAACCTAGCTGCAGTAAGGTTTAGATCTACAGGTGCGGTAGTACATATAGTCATCAGTTCGCGATTTTCAAAAGCTCGGTCTTTGTTTTCGGTTAAAGATTGCTGGACACTAGGAGGTTTAATATCATCTAGATGCTGGTAAATTGACTCGAGGTTTTTATACTCATTTAGCAATGTTATAGCCCGTTTTTCTCCGACTTTGGGGACTCCTGGTAT
Source organism: Dehalococcoidia bacterium (assembly GCA_002724585.1). Lineage (GTDB taxonomy): Bacteria > Chloroflexota > Dehalococcoidia > Lucifugimonadales > UBA3495 > UBA3495. The sequence goes on from PBPE01000066.1 coordinate 5,212, forward strand.
ATTATCGGACGAATCCCCGAGTAGGGCTTTGAAATCTGGCTGTTGAGCTGCCGTCAGGCCCATATATCTGGTTTCTAGTTCCGTTTCGTCATAAACCCGCCTGTCCTGGACGCTACTCGCTAGATCTACCCTGATGCGGGGTGAGATGAGTTGAAAAGTATCCCTGTCACCAGTCAGGATAATTACATCTACGTCGCTTTGTTCGGCTTTCTTGGCGAGGGTGCCGATAATATCATCTGCTTCGTAGCCAGGTAATTCAAATATTGGGACTGAGAAAGCTTCCATTAACTGTTTTACTCTACCAAATTGGGGACGTAATTCAGGCGGAGTCGGTTCTCGTTGGGCTTTATATTGTTCGAA
>PBPE01000067.1 GCA_002724585.1 Dehalococcoidia bacterium
GTAATGGCAAAATTATTTGATCTCCATATACACACAACAAAAGGTAGTGCGGATAGTAGCCTTACGCCAGAGGATTTGATACTTGAATCCGAACGGTTAGGGCTGAAAGGCCTATGCCTAACGGAACACAGTGGCCCTTGGGACCGACACGAATTTGAAAAATTTGCAGCACTGCATAATGTCGTACTAGTACGAGCCATGGAAGCGGATACTGACTTCGGGCATATGCTCGCGTTTGGTATAGATAGATATCAATCAGGGTTTCACAAAGCTGCAGAATTATGCAAAGCAGCAAAAGCAGTTGGCGGATTTGTGGTCAGCGCACATCCTTTTAGAGGTGTGTTAGGAAAGCATATGAGAGAACGCCCTTACCTCTACCGAACTAATGAAGATCCATTACCAACAACGCCTAGTGAAGCTCTTGATCATCCAGTGTTTAAACTAGCAAACGCTATAGAGGTCGCCAACGGTGGAACTGCCGAAGATGAAAACGCCTTTGCTATGAGCGTAGCCACTATGCTCAAGATGCCTGTGACAGGTGGTAGTGACGCACATTCAACGCACGGACTAGGTAAATTCGTCACAGAATTTCGTAATGAGATTCATAATGAAGCCGAGTTCATCAGAGGCCTACACTTAGGTGACTTTCATCCATCCGTCGGACTCCGAGAAGGTCACGTACGCCCATACAAGGTATGACTAGCTCTGTACCAGATGACACACTTGCGACATATAAATAAAATTAACAAGATGGGGTTGGGAAGGTTAGTGCTAAATGCGACAATTGTCTATCCACCAGGCGAGTATAAAAGACAGTACATTCGTCTCACTTGACCTGGAAATGACTGGTCTGGACCCTGATCGGGACTCCATAATTGAGATAGGTGCAGTTAAGTTTAACCAATCGGGTGTCATAGACACACTACAGACATTCGTCAACCCAAACCGCGAGATACCAGAATTTATCCAACGGCTCACAAATATTTCACCAGACCAAGTAAGTAATGCTCCTCAATTTTCATCTGTCTCCGATGAGTTAAGAACATTCCTGTCCGATGACCCTATCATCGGACACAACATACAATTCGACTTAAAATTTCTTGATACACACGGTTTAACTTTGCCCAATCAGACTTATGATACCTGGGATCTAGCAAGTATCTTTCTACCTCATTCGCCTGAATATTCGTTGGGCTATCTAACTAAATATCTTTCTGTGGGACACGACAATCCTCACAGAGCTCTCGACGATGCCGACGCAACACGAGAGGTTTTCTTGAAACTCGTTGAAATAGCCTCAGACGCCGACCCAGGTTTATTGGCTTACGTAATCAGCCTCACACAAAAGAGCCAATGGCCACTAGGATCCCTATTAGACACTCTGCCAAACGCGCAGATATACCCAAATCAGACTTCTACATTTGGATTAAACGGGTTGAATTTAGATTACTTATCTACAAGACTCGGAAGACCGGAACGACGCCGACAAGACGTCAGAATTAATGATCTCCACGAAACTAAAATTAGTAACTTACTCGACGTAGATGGTCCATTCCACAAATCATTTTCCAATTTCGAATATCGCCCTGAACAGATTCAAATGCTTCAATCTGTCACAGCCTCTATATATTCAGGCTCAAACCTGATAGTTGAAGGTGGAACAGGGGTTGGGAAATCTATGGCATATCTCTTACCTGCTGCAGTATTTGCTGCCGCAAAGGGACAACGAGTCGTAATATCCACCAATACCATTAATTTACAGGATCAATTGATTCAAAAGGATATACCGGCTGTATGTGAAGCTCTAGTATCATCAAACATCATCAAAGAAGATAGCATTCATGCGGCACTCCTAAAAGGGAAAAACAATTACCTATGCTTGAAACGCTGGTCTTATTTAGCACGTGGTGAACATTTATCCCAAGACGAAGCTCGTCTACTTGCAAAGACCGCAGTGTGGCTGCAGAACACGAAATCAGGCGACAAATCCGAAATTACTTTGATAGGGCGTGATACTGGGTCGTGGAGTAAGATATCTGCCGCAGATAAAGGCTGGTGCGCGGGACTCCGTGAAAACGGATCTTGTTTCCTTAAAAGCTCTAGAGAAATTGCCGAACAAGCGCATATCATCGTAGTCAACCACGCCCTTTTATTAGCGGACATAATGCATGGAGGGAGTTTAATCCCCGAATACCAACACCTAATAATTGACGAAGCTCACAATTTAGAAGATGAGGCTACTAGTCAATTTGGCTTCCACATAACACCCGATCAATTGCAAGAGTCTCTCGATCAGCAAACACGTCTAATCACTAACATTAGAATGTCGTTGAATTCTGAATCTATCGCTCCAGGTGTGAAACAAAATGGAGAAGCCATCCTAGCAAATCTTGAAAGCAATAGTCCTCGACTTAGGGAACTTTGGGCGAACCTTTGGCTTCAGGCAGAAAGATACTTAGAAACTCAGCATCGCGGGCGTGATAATGACCAAATGAACAGTTTAGTAACCCCTCGCTTGAGATCGACTCAATCATGGTCAGAATTACATCTATCATGGGAAAACCTAGATATTAACCTGAAAACCTCTCTACAAACACTGGAAAAACTTCAAGGATTCCTAGAGAGCATTAGCCTCGGAGAATCCGGCCAATCTGACCCGTTAAGTGTTGAATCAATTGCTATACAAGACGATTTCGAGAAAATCAAGATTAACCTTGATAAGGTAATCGCGGAAGATAATTCGAATCAGATAACTTGGATGAACCGTGACCAGTATAATTCCCAGATAGGGATGCACGGAGCCCCACTAGATGTCGGAAAAACTCTAGAATCTGAACTGTTTGATAAAAAAGATTGCACTGTTCTGACCAGTGCAACTTTGAGCACTCAAGGCACATTCAATTACATCAAATCACGGCTGGGGTTATCTGAAGACACACCTGAATTGCTGGTCGGATCGCCTTTTAACTACACAAAGGCTGCGTGTTTGATGATACCGGATGATATGCCACAGCCCAACTCAGAAGGATATTTATCCGCTCTTTCAAAAGTATTTACTGAACTAGGGGTATGTGTAGAAGGACATACCATGGGACTGTTTACATCTTATTCCTCTCTTAGAGGAGTTGCACAGAGGATCCGGTCAACTTTATCTGCGTCGGGCATTCAACTATTAGCCCAAGGAGTAGACGGGCCTCCACAGCAATTAACTAGAAGATTCATTGAAAATCCCAAATCCGTATTATTGGGAACGAATAGCTTTTGGGAAGGTGTCGACTTCCCTGACGGAGTTCTGAAATCTCTGGTACTTACACGACTGCCTTTCCAAGTGCCAAGCGATCCTATTGTTAAAGCTCGTTCCGACCAATACCCAGACCCATTTAACCAGTACTCCGTACCTCAAGCGGTCTTAAAATTTCGGCAAGGGATCGGCAGGCTAATAAGGCGCAAGGGAGACAAAGGGTCAATAATATTGCTTGACCGCAGAATAACAACCAGAAATTACGGTAAAGCTTTTCTTGAATCTATTCCGGCATGCACCTTAACTCCTTGTCACCTCAAAGATGTCGGACAAATATCTGCTGAATGGATAAAAATGTAGTATGAAACTAACTATCGATCAACCATTCGATTTATCATCATCTTTGGAGAGCGGACAATCTCATCGCTGGGTAAAATCAGATAGTTGGTATATAGGTGTGGTGCTTGGCAATTTAGTTAAAATTCGGCAAATCGAGGATAAAATTGAATGGCATTCAGCCCCATCTTCCGAAGAAGATATACTTCCATTACTGAAAGATTATTTTAGACTAGATGATGACTTAAACAAGATTTACGAGGAGATCACTCAAGACGATAGGGTCTCAGAAATGGTCGCGAAATTCCCGGGACTACGGTTATTGCGACAAGACCCCTGGGAATGCACTATCGCATTCATATGCTCAGCAAATTCTAATATTCCAAGGATACATAGAGTAATAGAGAATCTGTCCAATACCTTTGGAACACAGCTTGAACTAGATGGACACATTAGGCATTCCTTCCCGTCGCCGCAAGAGTTAGTTGTAGCGGGAGAACAAAAACTCCGAGAATTAGGCCTTGGATTCCGTGCACCTTACGTAGACAAAGCAACTCAATTAGTTAATGCAAACCAGCTTGATTTGCAATCCCTCATACAAATGCCATATGAGCTCGCTAAGAAATGTCTGATGGAGTGCCCTGGCATCGGCCCCAAAATCGCCGACTGCATATTGGTTTTCTCACTAGAGAAAATGGAAGCCTTCCCCATAGATGTCTGGGTCAGAAGAGCCCTGGGAGACTGGTATTTCCCTAATCAGAAAACCCCAAGCAACCAAATATTACAGTCTTGGGCACAAAACTATTTCGGTAGTTACGGTGGATACGCCCAGCAATATCTGTTTCACGGAAGGCGCCTACAAAAATAAAGCGCCCTACAAAGATCAGTCATCATATTACCGAGACACCCTTGAGAGGGAAACAATAATTTATGGTGTCAACAGGATTTTCCCAAAGAAATTGGCATCCTCCATCTCCTTATGAGCCAGTTTCGCTTCTTTAAGAGGAAAAACCTTATGAATCACCGGATTTATAACGCCTTTATTCAGCATGGCTACTATCTCTTTCATGTCTTGGTTAGTACCCATAAATCCGCCGTATATTTCGATCTGCTTACTAAACAAGATTCCAAGATGAAGTTCAGTTCTCAAACCCGTAGTAGCTCCACAGATAGTATACCGACCTCCTTGTTTCAGTGAACTAAATGCCGCCTTAAAAAAATCTGCTCCAACATGATCTACCAACAAATCAACGCCTTGACCATTCGTAAGGGCTTTCACAGATTCTGCAATATCTGACTCTTGATAATTGATGACTTCGTCCGCTCCTAACATAAAAGCTTGTTTGACTTTTTCTGGTGTACTAGTTGTAGCTATAACCCGTGCTCCCACTACCTGTTTGGCTACCTGTACTGCAGCGGAGCCTACACCGGCCGATGCTGATAGAACCAAGACAGTCTCCCAAGGTTTCAATTGAGCACGGCGCACCATCATGTTCCATATAGGCAAATAGGTCGTAGGAACTGCTGCTGCTTGTTCATAAGAGAC